>NZ_JBGCCF010000040.1:0-46298 GCF_041262385.1 Lysinibacillus sp. RC46
ATATGGAGACAACATAAAAAATAGAGAAATCCGAATTTGAATTCATTCAAATTCGGATTTCTCACTAATTGAAGCTAGTTATGTCCCAGCCTCTTTTTTTTATCAAACGATAATTTTGTAAGCGTATACACTTTTCGCATAGTTTTTTTCTTTTAACTATTGAATTGCTAGTGAAAACAATGTATAGTGAAGTGATTTGTCTGACGTCTGACTAACTACATATTTTCAGTTTTAAGATCTATAGCTGTTATTCAAGTTTCAATAATGGAACATAATGAGTGAAAGGATTTGTAGTTTCGGATATCGAACGCGCAAAAATTATCAATATATTTATGGAGGAACTCATGAGATACTTAATATCCTTTTGTGGATTGTTACTTGTTTTTGGTTTAGCTCTGTTAATGAGTAAAAACAAAAAAGAAATAAAATATAAAAACATAATTATTATGCTAATCATCCAATTTGTATTTGCAGCTATACTGCTAAATACAAAGGTTGGTTATGTTCTAATCAAAGGATTTACGAAAGTATTTGATCATTTATTGTCTTACGCAAGTACGGGCATAACTTTTGTTTTTGGTGGTTTAGCAAATGAAGGGGAGTATTCCTTCTTCCTAAATGTGTTATTACCTATTGTTTTTATATCTGTATTGATAGGGATCCTACAGCATTTTAAAATTCTTCCTCTCATCATGAAAGGGATAGGTTTACTTTTAAGTAAAGTAAGTGGTATGGGGAAATTGGAATCCTATAATGCTGTTGCTTCTGCAATGGTAGGCCAATCTGAAGTATTCATTACTGTTAAAAAACAATTAGATAAGATTAGTCCACAGCGAATGTATACATTATGCGCATCAGCAATGTCGACTGTTTCTATGTCAGTTGTTGGAGCATATATGACGATGATTGAACCAAAATATGTTGTAACGGCGATTGTCTTGAACTTGTTTGGCGGTTTTATTATTGTTTCAATCATTAATCCGTATACAGTAGAAGCAAGCGAAGATATTTTAAAGATAGATGAACAAAAGCAATCGTTCTTCCAAATGCTTGGAGAATATATCATGGATGGGTTTAAAGTAGCCATCATTGTTGGCGCTATGCTGATCGGTTTCGTAGCATTAATGGATTTAATCAATTCACTATTTGATATGATTTTCGGTATATCCTTCCAAGATATTTTAGGTTATATCTTTGCACCAATTGCTTTCTTAATGGGGGTACCTTGGGCAGATGCTATAACTGCTGGTGGAATTATGGCAACAAAATTAGTAACGAATGAATTTGTTGCAATGATAAGCCTTGGAGAAGTAGCTAAGTCTATGAGTGCGCATACACTGGCTATTATTTCAGTCTTTCTTGTATCCTTTGCAAACTTTTCATCTATCGGTATTATTGCCGGAGCAGTAAAAGGTTTGAATGAAAAGCAAGGGAATGTAGTTGCTCGTTTTGGCTTAAAGTTGTTGTATGGAGCTACACTTGTTAGTATCTTAACGGCTACAATTGTTGGTTTGGTTATTTAATTTATAAAAAAGAAGCAGTTGACTGCACTCTATCTATTGGAGTGCAGTTTTTTTATGATTAAAATTCGTACACAGACACTTTTACATTAGTACATATAAAAAAGCCACTTTATTTAAGTGACTTAAAAAACGACAAAGACCACCTTGATTAAGATAGTTTTTTTGTTGAAGTATTGGTTGTACCTTTTTTAACAAAATGAATAAATATGAGTAGCATTAGTTGAAATAGTACAACAAATAAAAATACAATACCCAAAATAATAAATGAGACCATTCTAACTTCAGGAGTTTGCACTACCCCTGCATAATCAACTTCTCTTACTCCAATAAATATGGCCCCAGCAGCAAAAATGAATAGCCATACAATGTTTAAAGCCCACCATATTTTCATACTCAAAAATAAACACCTTCTTCTATTCGTAATTGTATATGGTTCACCACCATAACTTAGGGTTGATCTCCTTTTGGACGAGATGACCATTGTGCCACTTTGGGGGAAACAGGATGTTGGACACGAAGGAGTCACCCTTGGAACGTAGAACAATGAGCATTCTAAAAGCAATACGCTCTTTCATAAATGTCATCCCAACTTCTGGTGATGAATCTTAATGCTCCAATTAATGTTTTTTAATTGTAACACTTTTCCTTTTTACTGGAAACAAACTTTAGGCGGTGCCACTTCTCAGCCTTAAGACTGATTAAATGAACAAAAAAGTACACAACCAATATTTGTTATCTTTTTTAAACTTTTGGGAAGTAATAACGTAATATAGACATTAATGAAAACGTGGAAGTCTTAGTTGCTACAGGAAGAAAGAAAACAGGAGTTAATATAAGGGTAATAGTGGTTCACTGAACAAATTGAATTAAGGAAACGCTATTTAGAACTGGAGTTGCAAGGTGAAATAGATACGTATGTGTAACGGTAGCGTACCCGCAAGCTTCATTCAAAGTGAGGCAAGCAGGGGAGACAGGAAACACATAAGGCGCATATCAATCCTCCCTGACATAAACAACATTTCTCCATTCAAAAAAGCGCCAGTTAACCGTAGTTAACTAACGCCTTTTCATTATTGTTAAGAAGGTTTTATTTCTTTTCCTTCTTTATCTTTGAATTTGCCGACAATAATCATAATTAAATCGATCAATGCCCAGATACCTAGTCCGCCCAAAGTTATAATCATTAAAATACCAGTACCAATTTTACCTACGTAGAAGCGATGTATTCCTAGGCCACCTAAAAAGAAACATAGTAAAATCATTACTATATAGTTTTTTTCAGAAGTTTGTTGTTGCATTTTTATCAATCACCTTTCTTTTATGTAGTAATAATTAACTATATTTCCATTCAAAAGTCTATCATTCTTTTATGTTTTTCTCTACTTGAAATAAGTGCCAACCATAGTTAACCAAAGGATTATTCGTTACTGTTTATTAAGGTGGATTTTATAACCTTATTAGGGGGTGATTTTGCCGATGAAAATCATAAAAAAATGATTAATACCCAGGTACCCAAGCCTCTTAAAATTGCAATCATTAATATAAAGAACGGAGAATTAAATAAAGGGTGGTAGAGTCAAATGAAAGAGAAAAAGGAGGATGGGATGGGAACTATGAATCAAGAAACAAGTCCTTTTACTAGGCTAATGGAGGTAAAAGAGGCATATAGTATTAGGTGAGCATCTTAATGATGGATTTTAATAAAATGAAAAAAGTAAATATGTTTCATAATAGATTTGCTTTTTCTTTTGTAAATATAGCTATCGTGATTAGATATAAACCATAGAGCAAAACTGTAGAATGTTTATTTCCCCCAACAATTCCCTTGTTTTTTCCCACAACAAAAAATCCCCCCATAGTTTTCACTATGAGAGAAATGCTTCAAAGCCCTGAGGCCATATGATTAAATTAAAAAGCCGCGTATGCCGTAGTTATTATAGAAAGTTTTAAACCACCACTCCTCAAAGTGGGTGTTCGCAGAAGCTTTCCTGCTTATCCTCATGCACCTTAGTGTGAGGCCCGTCATTCCAACTCCAATAATAAAACTCCCTTTTACAGCTTAAAGGTTAAAACTTAATATTATACGAACAATGCAGCCTTTAAGGATATAATAAGGCATGTTAAACAAACTTGCAAGTAAGATGGTTTGTACAAAAAAGTCAATGGGCGAGTGTCCCAAATCATGAATATCCAGAATGAAATATCTCCAAAAGCATAAAACAGATTCAAATATTTTTCACAAATACGAACAAAAAATGCGAACATCCTTTACTTAATAGGGCGAAGTATGTAAAGATAAGAGAATATATAGGGTTTACCTTCATTCAGTAGAAGGCTACACATCTCAACAGGTGGTGAGATGAATGCAGTTTTGATTACCTTTCAGTGGGTATCCAAATCCCTACTGAATGAAGATAAAGCCTCCGGCGGATGTCATGGATTTTCAAAGGAATGAATTTTGCGGGCACAATTCAAAATCCAGACGCAATTACGCCAAGGCGAAATTGATCTAGGAGCAAAAAAGTAAAAGGAGGAAGCGGAAATGGCAGCTTATCCAAATTGTCCAAAATGTAATTCTGAATACACATATGAGGATGGAACAAACTTTGTATGTCCAGAATGTGCGCATGAGTGGGGCACTGATGTAACGGAGCAGGAGACAGATACGTTAATCGTAAAGGATGCTCATGGCAATCTACTTGCAGACGGTGATTCCGTTACAGTTATTAAGGATTTAAAGGTTAAGGGTAGTTCTTCAACGCTAAAAATTGGGACAAAGGTGAAAAGCATTCGTCTCGTTGAAGGCGATCACAATATTGATTGTAAAATCGATGGCTTTGGTGCAATGAAATTAAAGTCAGAGTTCGTTAAAAAAGCATAATTACTGAAAAAAGAGTCGTGTAATGAGGCGTCCCAATCTCGGAAATGATGTTGGGTGGCTATTCAAAACTGACTCTTTTTTTATTTCTGGATAAAAGGAAGTTGCCTCAATATATTGAGACAACTTCTTTCTGCTGGTGTAACATTATTTTGTAAACCTACGAAATAGAATAGCAAAGGCAGAACCGAATAGTGCAAAAATAGTATGTAAAATGGCTATGAAGCTAGCTCCAATCAACAGTGTCCCAATTTCTGTTAAGGAGTAGTGGGTGACGTAGAGAGAATTATTGATATTGTTAACAATAGCCCATACGAAAACAGGTATAAAGCTGATAGCAAAAACAATCCAAATATTTCTGTAAAAGAAATAAGTAAGACAGCCGAAAATCGCGTAAGATATAGCAAAGCTTGTTTGATTGCCAAGTAAGGAAGAGTTAATGGCAAACATAAAGGATAGTACGATAAAAACAAGGTGGAAAAACGTGAGCGTTCTTTTCATTAATAAATGATAGCCAAGTATTTGCTTTGAAGTAGCGAGCTGCTGACAATGCTCACAAGTAGCTAAATGTTGTTCGACGAATTCTACAGTAGTTGCTTGGAGCGCTTGTTTTTTATACAAAGGCCATAAATCCTCTACAATTGAACATTCCTGTGACAAAAGCTTCCCTCCAATCGATCTCCTTCTATTATACGACTTTTTAACTTCTTTCAGCAGATGAATGCGGGTTTAAGTTAATTTTCAGCGGGTGTCCAAACATCTGTACCTGTCGCTACGCTTTCGGTACAAAAAACATCCGCTGAAAGAAGTTAATGCCTCCGGCGGATGTCACGGAATCGAAAAGGCGTTCACATAGGATGTTAGCCTAAAATCATCGCATCCATGCGATAACGGCTAACTGACCTGCCTCACGCAGGCCTAGGCACGAAGCAGATTCCAGACGCAATTATGCCAAGGCATAATTGATGAAAATAAAAAAAGCCTTCCGTGAGTTAATTCTTTCGGAAAACTTACATGCACCTTATTAATTTGATGTTAATACTTCATTGGTCAAAGCTTGAATATCAATATGTGTTTTTTCCTTCACAGCATCCTTCAGAATCTCAGTACGGAAATAGTGAACCGACGCTTCAAGAGGAATAGTTAAAATCTTGGAAAGGGCTGATTGATACATATGCACAAATTCTTTATCTGTGTTTCCACGTTTTAACTCAGCAAAGGCTTCGTAGAATTGGTCAAGCTTATCAGCAAACTCGAGTAGAAGACCTTCTATAGTTTTATCCTTACCTTCTTTCATGCGCTCAAAGAAGACAGCCTGAAACTCTTGTGGGATCTCATCAATAATAAATTTCTCCATCATTTTTTCTTCCACATGTGCAAGCATTTGTTTAAGCTCTGGGCTCGCATGCTTTACTGGAGTTTTAATATCACCGATAAATACTTCAGCAAAGTCGTGGTTAATGGTTTTTTCATACAATGATTTCCAATTGACCGTAGCTCCGTTCATTTCTTCAAGTGTGGCAAAGAACATCGCATACTGCGATACCTTCCAAGAGTGAGCAGCCACATTGTGCTCTTCAAATTTGAAGCGTCCAGGGCAACGAATAATACGCTCTAGATCATTAAGACTTGTAAAAAATTGATGAATTCCTATAAAAATCACTCCTTTTTGGTCTATATGTGCATGTTACTATAATCCATACCCTCTTTGTGCAAATTTCAAACAACTTAACAATGATTCATTTTGCGTTTACAAAGGATTCACAATTGACGATAAAGCACGCTTATGTTGGTGCTATAATGAGGGGGACTGATTAAAAGGGAGTATGCACCGTGATTTCAATTTATACACTTCTTCTTTACATACATATTTTAAGTGCCATTCTTTCGATTGGGCCTTTGTTCGTGGTTTTAACAATTGTTAAAAAAATGCGTACAGCATCCCATGTTGAAATGTCACCATATATTGAAGCTTTTAAAGGAGCAATTACGATCGTCAAGCATTCGGGGCATGTCCTTGTTGCATCCGGTATTTTATTAATGTGGCATGCGGGTTATCATTGGAGTACCTCGTGGATTGTTCTTACATTTCTTGTGATGTTAGCCTCCATTGTTTTTTTAGCAAGAGCGTTCAAACCGACTTTACAGACATATAATACACCTGCCTATGACCAGCAAAAATTTGCTTCATTGTTACATCGCAAAGCATGGATGTACATTTTGTTATTGCTAATTATGTTATGGCTAATGGTAGCAAAGCCTGTGCTTTGGTAAGAAGCTAGCTCATCACCAAAACGTGTGGTTGATTTCCGTTCTGACTGGGCGCTTTCCTGGGGGCGTCCGATGAGCCGCTTCGCTTCGCTGCAGGGTCTCGGGCCAACACGATGTTGGTCACGAAGGTGTTATCACAGGATGTGATGGTTTTAGCCTTCGTTCCTCTATCGCTTATCCCCAAGGAGTCGCCCAGTCTCCACTCCCATCAACCACTTCACATAGCAAATATCTTCTGGCATGACACTCTAATTTATAGTTATAAAACGATACTAAAGCAATTTTATGCAATAGCGTAGTGCTAACGTAGCGGCAGCAACAGATGTCTTAGAAAACGAAGCATTAGAATAACAGGCGTACAATTGCGTCACTGTAATAAGTCTTTTTTGTAGATTAAGGTGGGTAGCAATAGTGTTCACTTTTGAAATGAATAAAATTTATAAAAGTTCTACACTATTGCTGATTGGAGTGGAAGGCTACTCGACTCCCGTGGGAAAGCGAGACAGGCGAGACCCTGCACGGAGCGCAGCGGAGGAAGCGGCTCGACGCTCGCCCACAGGAAGCTCTGCGCGAAAGCGAAGCGTCAGCGGCAAAGCGAGTAGCCTGGAACGGAAATCACCCTCATTCAATGTGCCACAACATTCTCAAAGACCACCTATAATTTTGTTTTTCAACACTATGAAAAATCGCACTCCACAAAGGGTGCGATTTTTTTCATTATAGACTAAGCAAGCGTTTGAAATAGCTTTTGCGAATAAAAATATAACTAACGAAGAACAGGGCAAAGAAGCATAAAGAGCTCATCGTAGAGACTTGTAAAAATGCTGCTGAAACCATTGTTCGCATGGCAAATAATGTAGCGAATAACATCGTAATGGCTATCGCGAATGGTACAAATATAAGGATTGCCAGCTCTTTAGAAACTACAGTGAATAACTCTTTTTTAGATAGCCCAAGTTTTCGTATGCCTGCATACTTTTCTTTTTCCTGAAGAAGTGTCGTTTGTAAATAGAAGTAGAGGATACTCATAGCTGCACTTAAGAAAATCAAGCTCAACATAGAGCCGATAAAGAACATAACACTTTTTGTGAACATCTCTGCGTCATACAATTCGATTTTTGAAGTTACATAACGTTCATCATATATATGTGGGAAATCCTTAATAATTTTTTTCGCCAACTCTGTATGTGCCGTCCAATTGTCTAGCTCAAATAAATAGGCTTTGTAGACAGGATATTTGATGCTGTTATAAACTTTATCAGGCACAATAAAATACGTTTTCTGGAAACCTGTTGTTAATAGATTTTTTTCATTTACAGATATAAGCTTAAAGTGCTGTAGATATGTGTCATCACTTACATTAGTAATTGGCAAAGTTTTACGATTACCAGCAACTGCTATAAATTCATTTGTACCTAAGCTTTCTTTTTCAGTGTGTAACAAATTATAATCAGAAACTGACATATAACCAATTCTACGTTCTTCATTCGATTTAAATTCAATAAAAAATTTATGTGAATCCACTGTGGATAATTGTTTTTCAATACTTTCGATATCAGCTTCTACCATACTTGGATCAGCCTTAGGCGTGGCAATATACTGAACACTGTATGGATAATTCTCTTCACTATCCTTTTTAACATTGTAGTAAGAGCTAAATAAAATGCTTGTACTTAAAAACACACCGCTTAACAAGAGAGTGATTAAAAATAGTATATTTGCGTGTGATTTCATTTTTGCATTCAGATTGGAAGCCAGTAGCATATTCGTTTGTTTCATATAGGCTGACGATCTCTCAAAAGCCTTTAGGAGGAAGCGCATTCCTTGTGAGATGATTAAATAAATTGTACAAAGAAAACTCACGAAAAAAGCTACATAGAAAAGACTACCGACAATGTCATGATCTCTTTTTAAAAAATAACCTAAACCAATGGAAATCATAATACTAATGAATAATAAAAGATAATGTGGTTTTATTGACTTTTCGATGACAACATCACTTTTTAATAGTTGAATGGAAGCTTCTTTATTAATAAATCTTGTCATTACTTTTGAAATAACAACGAATAATACAAGGAATAAAGCAATCGTTAGCATGATTGCTTTCATAGGGAAATACATACCGAAAGTTTCTGCATTTAAAACAACTTTGGCACCCATTAAGAAGAGTGGCGAAATGACAAGCCCAAGAATGATTGCTGTAATAATCGCCAATACACCGATAAGAATATTTTCACGAAAAACGAGCGTACGAATTTGTTTCATGGATGCACCAGTAATCATAAAAATACCTAGTGTTTTTGTTTTCTTCTTTAAAAAGGCCATGATGGAATAGGCGATATAAATAAATGAAAACAAATAGATGAGCAAACTCGCTAACATTAATGCAAGGCCAAGTGTTGAGTCTGGATCTAAACTTGCAAGACTTGGATGAAATACAATGACCGTAAACAGAAAGAAAATAATAATAGAAAACATACTGCTAAGGAAATACGAAACATAGGTCCATTTATCACGTAAAATATTTTGGATAACGATATGATTAAAGCTCATGCTGTCCACCACCTAAAAAAGCAAGTGTGTCCATGATTTCCTGGTAAAATTGTTTACGATTATGACCACGATGAATTTCGTTATATAATTTACCATCCTTAATGAATATAATACGATTTGCGAAGCTTGCTACATAAGGATCATGTGTCACCATTAAAATGGAAGTTTTCAGTTCTGTATGAATAGAACTAAATAAATTCATGACATCATTTACTGCTTTTGAATCGAGATTTCCTGTAGGTTCATCTGCCAACAGTAAACTCGGTTCATGAATAACCGCACGAGCAATAGCTACACGTTGTTTTTGCCCACCGGAAATTTCATAAATTCGTTTTGAAAGAAGTTCTTCAATTCCTAGAAATTGAGATACATGTTTAAGTCGTTGCTGCATTTTATCGGCAGGTAAACTATCTAAGGTTAACGGTAATAAAATATTTTCTTTCACCGTTAATGTGTGTACAAGATTAAAATCTTGAAAAACAAAGCCTAATTCTGAGCGACGGAACTTTGCAAGCTCTTCATCATCTAATGAATATGGATTTCTGCCATTTATAAGAATTTCACCAACAGTAGGGCGATCGATAGTTGACACGCTATTTAAAAATGTAGTTTTCCCACTTCCAGAAGGCCCCATAACGGCTACGAATTCATTCTCACCAAGTTGAAAATCTATGCCATTCAATGCTTTATATGTGATTTCCCCGATATATTCTTTTTGCAGATTGGTCACTTGTAGGATTGAGTCTCCCATCTTTCAACAACTCCCTTACTTCGATTGAATAGCTTAAGTATAAAGAAGGAGCAGCATTTTACCTATTTGGTTAAATGACGTCAATATGACAAAGTTGTCATATTACGAGCTTACAATGATGATTTTTTTACGCTATTTGAAAAATCTATAGAAAAGGTAGCGACGCACTCATGGGACTGTAAAGTAAAAGGGTGCTCTAATTCAGTTAAAATCTTTTTCACTAAATACAAGCCTATACCTGTTGCCTCACCGCTCGTTCTACCTTTCACACCTGTATAAAACAAATCAAAGACACGTGAAATTTCATTCTCAGGAATCGTATCTCCATAGTTTTGAATGCGTAAAGTAGCTTCGTCATAAATAATTTGAATAGAACTTTCGGACTCACCGTATTTAATGGCGTTATTGATGATTTGATAAAGCACAATTTTTAACCATTTTCGATCTGAATAAATAATAGTATTTTCAACAAGCGTCACTTTTGGAAAAACTTCTTTGGCAATGAAATAATCCTTTAAATCGTTCACAACTTCCTTAATAAGATCTTTTAATGAGAGTGCTTCTATTTTTAAATCCGCCACAAGATTGGACGTACGTTCATAAGTTAGTAACTGATTAAGGGTAAACGTCAGTTTATCGCATTCTTGATTAATTGTTTGCAAATGCTCGGATTGGCTATTTGCATTCGATTGGATCATCAGTTGAATAACCGACAATGGCGTTTTCATTTGATGGGCAAAATGAGAAAGCACAAGCTGCTTTTCTTTTCCTTGCTCTTCTAAATGTTGTTGCTGTGTTAAGTATAGATATTGCATTTGCCGTAGTTTTTGGCTATAGGCTTGCTCAATCATAGCCTGTGGTTCATACAGATGGAGGTCATCGTTTGTTAATGTGCTGTTCTGTAAATGAACATAGAGCTTTTTTCTGCGATAATAACGTCCGATCAGCCAAATGGTAAATAGGAAGCTAACGAGAAAGATAAAATAAAGATAGTGTGAAGATAAATCATCTAATGAATGAATGATCCAAGGTAATAATAGAAAACTTACACAATAAAGAATGATGACACTTACATGATCTCGAAAGAACAGCTTCATTCTTCTGCCTCCACTAATTGATAACCAAGTCCGCGAATTGTTTTAATTTCTAGTCTAGATTGAATAGCCTCGAATTTTTTGCGTAATCGGCCAATATTAACAGATAAAGTGTTTTCTTCAACGAAGGATTCATCATCCCAAATGGCACTTAACAATTTTTGACGAGGAACAACATTAGGATAAGCTTCAAATAGTAATTTGCTAAGTTGCATTTCTTTTAACGTTAACAGGCTCTCGTGTTTCTCGGTGTAAAGGCGAACTGTATTGGAATTTAACGTTGTATTAGTAATTGATATTGAATTAGATTCGGAGGAAGCATATTCTCCGTATGTACGGCGAATAAGCCCATTCACTTTTGCCATAAACACATCTAGTGAGAAGGGCTTAGTAATAAAATCATCTGCACCATTTTCAATCCCATGCACTTGATCGATATCATTCACACGAGCAGATACAATGATAATCGGGCATTTGGATAGCTGACGGATTTTGCGCGACCAAAAGTATCCATCATAGGTTGGTAGGTTAATGTCCATAATAACGAGATGAGGTTGAATAGCTTGAAATTCTTCTACTACATGATTAAATTGTTGAACGGTATAGCATTCAAATTGATATTTTGATAAATGCTCCACAATAATCTTTGAAATATTGGGATCATCCTCTATTATGTATATTTTGTACATAGTATCGACCTTTCTTTATAGACTATCACTAAAAAGTGGGTATTTAGTTAAAATATACGAAGGTATATTGGTTGATTGGAGTGGAGACTGGGCGATTCCTTGGGGATTAGCGTCACAGATGAGGCCCTGGAGCGAGCGCAGCGAGTGAAGCGGCTCATCGGACGCCCCAAGGAAAGCGCCCAGTCGGAACGGAAATCAATCCTACGTTATGGTGAGCATCCTTCTTTATTTATATATTTTTAATGTACCCTGATTTTTAGAAATCCATTAATATTATTCATTGAATACAATAATTGTAACTTGAAACTATAAAAAAGAGCCACCACAAACCCTATTGGGAAGGTGATGACCTCTTTCATTTATTTTTTAGGAATATGGAAGGTGACAGTTGTTCCTTCATTTAATGTGCTTTTAATTTGTAACCTCTGTCCGTAAATCCTTTTAAGACGTAAATCTGTATTACGTAGACCTACGCCAGTGTTTGGCGAATTACTACTGGATTGTAGTTCATCTAATATATTTGGATCAATCCCAACGCCATCATCTACAACACTTACTGCTACATGATCCTGAAAATCCTTTATACGGATACAAACCGTACCGCCTTCTTCCTGTTTCAATACTCCATGACAAATTGCATTTTCGATTAAAGTTTGTAAGGAGATAGGGGGAATTTCAATATTAATATTGTCATCTAAATCCCATTCAATGTTTAGTAAGTTCCCAAAACGCTGCTGATTAATATAGAGATATGAGCGTACTAGTTCTAACTCATCCTTAAGTGGCACTACCCGCTGTAAATTCCTCACATCAAAGCTTGCATGTAGATACTCACCAAAATGATGCATTAAGTCAACCATTCGATCTGTATCGATTGTACTTAGTGATGCAATTGAATTTAATGTATTAAATAAAAAATGAGGCTGTATTTGGGCCTGAAGCCAAGCTGTTTCCAAATGCAGTCGTTGATTGATACTATATTTTAAATCGATTAAGGCTCTGCTCCTTACCTTTAACTCTAATGAATTAATAGGCTTCGTAACATAGTCATTTGCACCATGGGCGAAACCAGTATAGACATCCTCGGAATAACTACGAGCTGTTAGTAATAAGACAGGCAATTCAAGTAATGAGTAGTGTTCTCGAATACTTTCAATTAACGCATAGCCAGATATATATGGTAGCATCGCATCGATAATGACTAAATCCCAATCGTCTTGCTGTAGCACTTCTAATGCCTTTTCACTGCAAGTAACTGTAGTAACAGCATATTCTGGTGTTGCAAATAAACTTCGCATAATTGTTAAGTTTACCGGATCATCGTCGACCATTAAAATTTTAAATTGCTTTTCCATTGTCGGCGGGGAAATATGTTCTTCAATAGGAATATGTATGTCTTCTTCCTCTATATAGGATTGCTCCTCATTAAAGTCTCCTTCTGCTAATGGCAAAGTGAAATAGACATCTGATCCTTTGTTAGGAATAGAATGTATTTGCAAAGTTCCACCATGTAATTCGATGAGCTTCTTTGAAATTAATAAACCGAGACCAATTCCATCATTGTTGTCATTGCCTTGTTCGTAAGGGGAAAATAGACGACTTTGGATATCATCATCCATTCCTAACCCGGTGTCACGAATGTGGATGACAGCCATATTATTTTCTATATGGGCACTGATTTTTATAGATCCTGCACTCGTATATTTAATGGCGTTGTGTAGGAGATTAAAAAGAATTTGAATCAATCGATTTTCATCAACCATTACATTAGGGAATGCCCTAGGAATCGTTGAATTCATTTGAATCTGTTTTCCGCCTATTACAAAGCGTAACATGTCAAAAACACCATAAACTATACTTTGGATGCTAACGTTCTTTTTATGGAGATGTAAATTACCTTCCTTTAAACGAGTAAAATCTAGTATGTCATTTAACGTAAAGGACATGCTTCTCCCGATATCAATTAAATGCTTCAGGTTTTGTTTATCATCAGTCATAAGCTTATTGTTTGGATTATCATAAATGGACTGTCCTAATGTAATCATTTTATTCATGGGATCCCACAGCTTTTGTGAGCTACTGGATAAAAATTCATCCTTTAATGCATCATCCTTTTGTAATTTAGCAATCAATTGATTAATTTGCTCTTTATTTTCAAAAAAGCGTTTAAACCAATAACCCGAAAAACCGAGCATGACAAATAAATAATCGAACGGATACATGGGTATATCAAAAACATAGATGGATTTGATATACGCCCATACGATGCCATTCATTGCACCAAGGGCCGTCAATGCAATAAAAGCAGTGCTCTGTTTTTGATCTTCAAGATACTCTCTTAAAGCGAGTACTACTACAAATAAAAATGAAACGACATAAAGTATAAAGTAAAAAGGATTTATTGCGAATAACCAATCAATCGGTAAGACGACAGTGAAAAATGCTGAAAGGAAATAGAAAGCACAGAGCCACTGAAAGCATTTAGCATTATGATATGTGACTAGTAAAACACGCATAAATTGGATAAAGAAAAAAGAAGACCCGAGATAAATGATAGTAGATAGCTTAAATGACCATACATAATCGAGATGTAACCAAGTGATAATAGATTGGTCATATGAAATTAATTCATCTGCTAAAGGCAAAAGAAAACCTACTGTGAACAGTAAAACAATTGGCTTTGGATTAATAAAAAAGAACACAAGGGTGCTAAAAAGTGCGAACAATATGAGCGTTATCGAAATTGTTGCAAGAGATAGATCGTTAATCATTTGGTGATGAGCCATAGCAGAAGCAGAGCCAAATAAAACTCTTTTATCAATGTTGGAACTTACTGATGTATCAAAATTAGATACATGTAAAATTAAGTCAATTTCAGGCTGCTTATTTGTAAAGTAAAGAGTATAAGGAGCGGCTTGACCTTTATGACTATGTGAATCAGTAGCTACTTTCCCTGATTGTTCAACCAACTTCCCATTAATATATAATGCTGAAGCAGTCGACACTGCAGGAATCCGAACGGCATAACGATGATCTTCAGGAGCATCGTGATTGAGTAAGATTTTTAAACGGTATGTACCATATCGTTGTATCGTTGTCTTTGAATCTCGCATGGGAACCGTTCGGGTAGTTTGTTCAAATGATTGGGTATTAATGTTTAAGGGATCTATTAATGATCCGGGATAATAGAGCCATTCACCATCTAAGTTAAGAACTTCTTCGTCGGATAACTGCTGATCCCGTATATCAAATATACCTTCCTGGGCAATCGGTTGATTACTTGAAGGGAGAAAGTATGCTAGCCAAAGTAAACGAAGGGTAGTAAGCAATATGAAAATTAAAATAATGAAAAGTGAATGTCGTATAGTCGCTTTTTTCAATAGTGACATAAGAACCTCCAAAATTTCTTCTTGTAATCAATTATGCCTCGGCATAATTGCGTCCGGAATCGGCTTTGTGCTTTGGCCTGCAGATGTTTTTTGTGCGAAAGCGAAGCGACAGCAACACAGCACTGATGCAGGTCAGTTAGCCTTTATCGCATGGATGCGATGATTTTAGGCTAACATCCTTTATTAACTCATTTCCGATTCTGTGACATCCGCCGGAGGCTTTAATTTCTGTAGCTGACGCTGCGCTTTCGCTACAGAAAACATTTGTACCTGTCGCTGCGCTTTCGGTCAAAAGATATCTGCTGAAAGAAGTTAAAAGCACTATATTTACCATGCCATGAAATTTAGAAAATGGAAATAAGAAATTTTTAAAAGTGTTACTTTCAGACTAATCAGAAAGGATAGGGGAGCTGATTTTCGCTACAGGCTACTTGTTTCCCTGAGGGCGTAGCGTGAGATTTGATACCCCTTCTTACTGTGCAGTCAAGTACATATTTTGAGGGAGAGTCATTAGTTTAAGTTTTTTTTAAGAGGCGTGACGTATGATGAAGGAATAAATAATTTGTGAGTTAAAGCGTATTAAAATTTAACAAAAAATCATCTCAATGGGAGAAATGATCTATTGTGGGAAAATTCAAGTTAAAGTTATCGTTTGTTATTGTTAGTATGACGGTAATTGTTGTACTTGCGACTGCTAGTATTAGTATTTGGAGTAGCTATCGAAATTTTAACGACATTCTTATGCAAAATAAGATTGCCATGCAGGAAAATTATGTGAAGGAAGTTTCAGTAATCACGGAGAGATACGTACAAAAAAAACAGATGGAACCAAATCAAGATAAGTCGATTGAACCTTATATGGTGCAAGTGGTTGACAAGTTACTTGATGAAAGAGTTGTTTCATTTAGTGCGTTCATAAAAAGTATAATCGTTCCTTTACTATTATGGTTAGTTGCAGTACTTGTGGTAGCTGTATGGCTTGCTTTCAAAATTGCACGACCTTTAAAAAAGCTTTCTACTAGCGTGGAGAGAGAAGAAGTACAGAAGCTTGAAGAAATGGATGACTGGTATTACGAAGCACATTCATTAAAAAAAGTAGTACAAAACATGGTCATAAGTTCGGAAAGCGAAATATTTGATTTAACGAGTCAACTGAATTTAGACTCCTTAACGGGAATTCCTAACCGTAGAAGGATGGATCAAATTTTAAATGAGCTAATCGTCAATACAGTGCCACATACAGTAGTGTTAATAGATCTAGATGACTTTAAAAGTATAAATGATACATATGGACATACTGTAGGGGATGAAGTTTTAAAAGCTTTCGCAAATCATATGCAGAAGGCCATTGAGCAACAGGGAATGTGTTTTCGATATGGTGGGGAAGAGTTTATGGTTATATTACCATCCACGACAATAGATGTAGCATTAGAATTGGCGGAGAATGTACGCATTAAGCAGGCCTTGTTAGATACGGCATGTGGAAGGCCAGTGACAATGTCTGCCGGCATTACAGCATTTACAGCAAATATTAAGACTGCTAATCAGATCATTACAATGGCAGATAAGGCATTATATAAGGCGAAACAGTCAGGAAAGAATTGTATCTGTGTCGTCGAAGAATTATCTGGAGAATTAATCAAATGAATATCAGCCAAACTCAAATAATAAATTTTTTCTTTTACAATTAATATTAAATAAAGGTCTGTTGATTCGAATGAATACCGTAAATGATATTTGCAAAACGCATGTTAGTATATAAGTCGGAACGGAAATCAACCCCACGCTATGGTGGTAAGACAGTTGATTTTCATTACTGGTGAAATGAATACGAGATAAGAGACCATCGAGAGTTATCTTCTCGATGGTCTCTTAGTTTCCGACAGATATAGCGTTAAATAGCTCAGTCGTTTCTTGCTCTGGTAAAATACCGAGATCTGCTAACAAGGTACTTTTAAAGGTATTGTAAACCTTCACTGCACTTGCTCGATTATCCACTTCTATATAGTGCTTTATTAGCTGCTGTATGGTTTTATCGGAATATGGATTATGGTCTATTGTTAAAAGTAAAATTTGCTCTCGTTTCTTAACATCATGAATTTCTGTATAATGCTCTACTAAATCATGAAGTAAAAGAGTAAATTTGTTGTTCATAAAATTTGCTTTACTAGTAATCCAGGGATAATCTAAGGTGGCCATATACTCACCTTGGTAGCTTTGTATTAGTGCCTCAGCCCTCTCTACATCAATCTTTCCAGTCTCTGCTTTAGCATTTAAAATATGCTCTAATTCATGGACATCACATTGAAAATCCTCTATTTGCAAAATATAACAGCCATTTGCATACTGTATGACTTCTAAATAGCCCAAAGTTGAAAGCGTAGTACGTAGATAGGAAACTGTTGTATGTAACTGTACCCTTGCTTTTTTTAATTCCGTATCTGCCCATAAAGCATCGATGATTGTATCACGAGGGACTTGGCTATTTAGGTTGGAAAAAAGAAAGGCAAATAATTCTTTTGTTTTAAGCGTTCTCCAATGGACGGCTTTGTTATTGTATAAAACAACGAATCCTCCAAAGCATTGTATTGCAAGAGCGGGTTTATTTCGTATTTGTATAGGAGTTGATTTATTTTCTAGGTGAAGGAGTTCTTGGATTCTGTTAATAGTTGTCTCTAGACGAGCTTTTGAAATAGGTTTTAGTAAATAGTCTATGGAGTGAATTTCAAATGCTTGAACAGCATAGTCCCGATACGCAGTGACAAATACAATAAAAATATTCTTGTTCCATTCTTTTAATAGCTGTGCAATCTCTAATCCGTTCATGCCGGGCATTTCAACATCTAAAAATGCTACTTGAAAATCCAAGCTCGGTCCCTCTGCCAGCAAATCTTTTACAGTTGTAAAAGATTTAATGACCTCTATTGAATTAAATTCCTTTAACTTCTTCTCCATATTTATAAGAGCTAATGGCTCATCATCCATTACTATCACTCGAATCAAAAAGGGCACCAACTTTCAAATATTAATTTTAACTTCTCTCAGCAAATGTTTTCTGTAGCGAGAGCAAAGCGACAGCTACAATTATGCCGAGGAATAATTGATATGTAGTGAAGTAGGTTAAATTGAAATGTCAATGACTGACCCTTTATGTGGATGTATAGCCACTTGTTGCTGTGGCAGATCTTTTAATAAATTGATAGCAGCTGCAGTATTTAGATTGAGCGCATTTTGCATAACACTCATTTGTACAGTTTGTTGTAGCTCCATAATCTGAGAAGACATTATTGTATTAACTTCCATCCTACATTCCTCCTTTACCATATTATCGGATAAAAGCACTGATTTTCCAACATATAAAAATTACAAATAGTTTTGCAGTGGTTTTACCTTAAAATTGTTCAATTTACCAAAAATATAATCGATATTGTATATTTTTCCTCCATTATAGTAATAATTCGTAATATCAGGTCCGTTGTCCTGAGTTATTAATTGCATTCTCTAGTATTGCTTGCATAAAAGAACCTAACTCTAGTGTGCTAGCAGCAGATTGCAAAGTATTAAAATATGGAGGTTATAAAATATGAAAAAACAAGCTTTAGCTTTAGCTGGAACATTAATCTTGGGATTAGGTTTATTTGCTAGCCCATCATTTGCTAAGGACAAAATCTCTTTTTGGCCATTCGATACATTGTGGGGAGTCTCGAAAATTTACAATTTATCTTTAGGAGATTATGAGCCACTGAATGAGACAGACTCGACATGGTTTTATCCAGAGCAAGATTTAAATGTAGTCGAGCCGAAAATTGATAGTGATCAACATTTCGTTGAGGCCGGGGATACATTATTTACAATTGCGCGCGTAAATGGAGTGTCAGTGCAAGAATTAAAGGAATGGAATAACCTTCCATCTGATCTAATTTATGTAGGTGAATCATTAGCTATCAAAGCATCAGCGGCAAAACCTAAAACTGCTGAAAGCAAAACTACAAAAGTGGCAACGACATCAAGTAAAAAGAAAGTAACGACATCGAGCACAAAAACAAATACAGTGAGTGCTCCAACAAATACAGGCAAAACGTTAACTATGCGAGCAACTGCCTATACAGCGTATTGTGAAGGATGTTCGGGGATTACAGCGAATGGAACGGATATCAGATCGAATCCAAACTTAAAAGTAATTGCTGTAGATCCGCGTGTAATTCCTCTTGGTACAAGAGTTTGGGTTGAAGGTTACGGAGAAGCAATTGCAGCAGATACTGGCGGAGCGATAAAAGGTAATAAAATTGACGTATTTATTCCTACCGAGGGACAAGCTCGTCAGTGGGGCGTCAAAAGTGTAACTGTAAAAATTTTAAATTAATGTAAGTGGAAGGGTGTCTCCTTGGGTTGGAGATATCCTTTTATTTTGCATTGTTTTTAAGAATCAACATTGATTAAAAGCCAAGTGTACAAAGTTTACTCTGTAACCAACAATTCACAAAATTCTCAGTGGAATTGCATAAGTGGAAGGATTGTTGGCAACCATCTGAAATAGAGGAGGTATTTTCATGAAAAAAATGAGCTTAATAATTATTTCTTTATTAGTATTTGTCGGTGGTTGTAGTTTCTTTGAAAAGAAGGAGCAAAAAGTGGCAGTTAACGCAAGTTCAGGACCAACTGCAACTGCGAAAGTAATTGGTAAAAATAATGAAAGCTACGGCAATGCATATTTTGAGGAAGAGGATAATGGGGTTAAGGTGACACTCGCACTATCAGGATTGCCAGCCGGAAAACATGGCATTCATATTCACTCCGTTGGGAAGTGTGAACCACCAACATTTGAATCGGCAGGTCCTCATTTTAATCCAACGAGTAAAGAGCATGGGAAGGATAATCCTAAGGGATATCATTTAGGAGATCTTCCGAATTTAGAGGTTGGAGAAGATGGTAAAGTTGATCTGAATTTCTTAGCTGAAGGGTTAACTTTAGAAAAAGATGCTGCTAACTCATTGTTACGTGATGGAGGCACTACATTAATCATTCATGAATCTGAGGATGATTATAAAACAGATCCTTCTGGTAATTCTGGTGCTAGAATTGCTTGTGGCATTATTCAATAAGGAAATTGAATCGACTGTATCTGGAGTAAAACACTTTAGATACAGTATTTTTGTTTTGGGGGTAAAAATCGACAACAAATGATTAATTTCCTGAAATCAACCACTTTGGTCTATGGAAAAAATAACTCGTCATCATAACGTAGGGTTGATTTCCGTTCCGGCTGGGCGCTTTGTTGTTGCTGTCGCTTCGCTTTCGCACAGACAAAACAGTTGTTGCTGTCGCTTCGCTTTCGCACAAAAAACATCTGCTTCGCTGCGGGGTCTCGGGCCAACACGATGTTGGTCACGAAGGAGTTATCACAGGATGTGATGGTTTTAGCCTTCGTTCCTCTATTGCTAATCCCAAGGAGTCGCCCAGCCTCCACTCCAATCAACTTATATACATAACATACATTTTTATAAAAGATAAAAATAAAATATGCATTTTTCATACATGTAGAAACTAAAAATGTTTTCTTGAAAAAAAGAATTTGATAGCTTAATGTAGATAAATTTAGTGTGAAGGAGATATTGATAAACGTTGGGAATAATGAGTATTTAAGAGAAATAGCATAATTATAAAAGACTGAATTTACAATAAATAGATTGACATTATTATACTATGTTTGATAATTTTAAATAGATTCTTATTTTTAACCAAAGGGGGAAGGTTACTATGAAGAAAAAACAATTCAGGTTATTAATGCTATTAAGTGCCTTTGCGCTATTGATTTTGGCTGCGTGTGGGTCTGATAGCGGAACAGGTTCAAAGGACACGAATAAAGGAGATTCGGCGTCGTCTGAAAAGCCATCATCCGACATTAAATTTTTGAACTTATTAACAGGGGGAACGCAAGGTACTTACTATGCACTAGGTGGAACGTTTGCTGATTTTATTTCTAAAGAAACGGGCATTAAAACAACTGCTGAAGTATCTCAAGCATCTGCTGCCAACATGACGGCTTTGCAAGATGGTAAAGGTGAAATTGCATTTGTACAATCAGATATTGCTTATTACGCTACTGAAGGAAAATTTATGTTTGATGGCAAAAAAATCGATTCAATTGCTGCTTTAGGTGCACTTTATCCAGAAACAGTACAATTAGTAACGACTGAAGCATCAGGCATTAAATCATACGCTGATTTAAAAGGGAAAAAGGTTTCTGTCGGTGCGCCAGGTTCTGGAACTTACGCAAATGCTGAACAATTACTTGAAATTCATGGTCTAAAAATGGATGATATCAAAGCACAAAACCTTGACTTTGGTGAGTCTACTGACGGCCTTCAATCTGGCCAAATTGATGCGGCGTTTATCACTGCAGGTACACCAACTAGTGCAGTAGAGGCATTAAACGCGACAACTAAAGTAAATATTATCGGTATGGATGCTGGTAAAGCAGATGAGTTAATTGCTAAATATCCTTACTATGCAAAAGATACAGTAACAAAAGGTACGTATGGTATTGCAAATGATACTGAAACAGTTTCAGTACTGGCGATGCTAGCGGTTAAAAAAGATCTTCCAGAAGATGTTGTTTATTCGATGACGAAAGCTATTTATGATAACGCAGGTAAAATTTCTCACGCTAAAGGGGCATTTATCAAAGCGAAGACAGGTTTAGACGGTATTAGTATTGATGTTCACCCAGGTGCTCAAAAATACTTTGATGAAAAGAAATAACGGAACATTCGGGTTTGGATTTTATCAAACTATAGCTTAAAGCGAGTAAAAAGTTATTTTCTTAATACGAAGAGGCTCGGATTGCGTAAAGCTTCGAGTCTCTTTTCTTCCGTTAAGTATAAGTCGTGAGTAATAGCGAATAGTTTTAACTTCTTTCAGCGGGTATTCAAACACCTGTATCTGTCGCTGCGCTTTCGGTACAAAAGACAATCGCTGAAAGAAGTTAAAGCCTCAGGCGGATGTCACTGAATTATGCCGGGGCATAATTGATGTGGGGGAACAGATGCAGTGCGAAAGAGAACATTAATAATTGTTTTAGCTTTTTTATGTATTTGCTTTAGTATCGTCATTTTTCTTCCTCTTCAAAAGGTATTCGCATTTACGGAAACACGTATAAATGATCCGATAGTGCATTATATACCACTGACAACTGAGGATACATTTGAAATTAGATATACTCACTCTATCCATAAAACGGATGTACTCGAACATTATAAATACATAGATGGAACACGTATTCAAATGTTAGGGATGGAGTATGAAAGTTTAGCAATCGGCATGCCGAGCTATGCAGAAAAAAATCAAACATTAACAGAACGCAATGGTAAGTATTTTTTGCAGTTTGACAATGAAGTCATTGAAAATTTTACGATCTATATTGCCGATTTGGATTTAGACCTTGTATTAGATTACGAGAATTATGAATACGATTTAAAAAAAGACTTACAAAGGGGAAAATCCTATTTATTTGAGGTGAAGCGTTTATCACTTTATGAACAATGGAAAGGAGTAAGGATGAAATGACGACACAGCATAAATCAAACGACGAAGTAAAAAAAGAAGAATTCGAACAAATATCAGCTGAAGAGCAACAAGCGATACTTGAGAAATATGATATTGAATCCAATGTCCGAACGGTATCGGGCATTATGAAGCATGTCATTTTCTTTGGACTGCTAGCGTTTTCATTGTTCCAGCTTTACACGGCAATTAAAGGCCAATTCCCAGCGCAAATTCAGCGTACGATACATTTAGGTTTTGGTTTGACCCTAATTTTCTTGCTATTCCCTGCTCGAAAAAAAGCAGCAAAGAATAAAATAGCGTGGTTCGACTATATTTTAGCGGTATTATCCATTGTAGTAGGTTCGTATTGGACAATGAATTATACAGAGCTTGTTAATAGTAACGGTACCATTACGCAAACAGATTTTATTGTAGGTCTCATAGCGGTCGTGTTGGTGCTTGAAGCAGCCCGTCGTGCAGTAGGTGTACCGATTACCATCATTGCTATATGTTTCTTAATATACGCCTATTTCGGACCGTATTTCCCAGATTTTATGGCGCACAGAGGGCAAGATATTGAGAGTATTGTTAATCTCATGTATTTTACGACAGATGGGATTTTTGGAACACCAATTAGTGTTTCAGCCACATTTATTTTTGTGTTTTTACTTTTTGGAGCATTCCTTGTCAAAACAGGCGTTGGCCAATACTTTAATGATTTAGCGGTATCTCTTGCGGGTAAATTAATTGGTGGTCCTGCAAAAGTGGCGGTTTTTTCTAGTGCACTTCAAGGTACGATTTCAGGAAGCTCTGTAGCGAATGTTGTAACATCTGGATCCTATACGATTCCAATGATGAAAAAGCTAGGGTACCGTAAAGAATTTGCGGGTGCAGTTGAGGCGGCGGCATCTACAGGTGGGCAGTTAATGCCTCCGATTATGGGTGCGGCAGCGTTTTTAATGGTTGAATTTATCGGTCGCGGAATTACGTATTGGGATATTGCGAAGGCGGCTGCGATACCTGCATTGCTTTATTTTACAGGTATTTGGATTATGACTCACTTCGAAGCGAAACGTGTAGGTTTAAAAGGCTTACGTGATGATCAGATGCCAAATCGTCGAGAGGTATTTAAGAAAATTTACCTTCTATTACCGATAATCTCTATCATCGTTTTAATGTTAACAGGTACACCAGTAATGCATGCAGCGCTTTACGGTATTCTTATTTCTATTGGCGTTGCTATGTTTAATAAGGAAACACGTTTAAAACCAATGGATATTATTGATGCATTAGTTGTAGGGGCTCGTACAGCACTTGGTGTTGTAGCGGCAACAGCTTGTGCGGGTATTATCGTAGGTGTTGTTGTGAAAACGGGTCTTGGCTTAAGTTTAGCTAATAGTTTAGTGGAATTAGCTGGTGGTAGTATTATTTTAACGCTGATTTTTGTGATGATTGCTTCCCTAATTCTTGGGATGGGGGCTCCGACAACAGCGAACTATGTAATTACATCAACAATTGCTGCTCCTGCGATCGTAGCATTATTATCACCGAATACACCACAGGAATTAGTACCGGTAGTTGTTTTATTATCGGCACACTTCTTTGTATTCTACTTTGGTATTATTGCCGATATAACCCCGCCTGTTGCACTTGCAGCTTTTGCGGCTTCGGGAATCTCTGGTGGAGATCCAATTAAAACAGGTGTAAACTCAGCGAAGCTTGCTATTGCAGCGTTTATTATTCCGTATATGATTGTATTTTCACCTGCATTGCTAATGATTGATACAACTATACCTGAAATTATATGGGTAGTAATTACGGCCATTACAGGAATGGTAGCCATAGGTGCGGGAGTAATCGGTTATTGGTATCGAAAAATGCTTTGGTTTGAACGCATTATTGCCATTGCAGCGGGTTTACTTCTGATCTATCCAGAAAAACTCTCGGATTGGGCTGGCTTAGCAATCTTTATTGTTATGTTTATTATTCAATATGTAACACAAAATAAAGGTAATGGTGATGACGATCAAAAAAGTAAAACGAGTGCTATAGTTTAAGAAATACGTAAAAAGGGCTTGGGACCGCATAATATTAAATAAAAAGAATCTGCTCATTTTCTGAGTTAGTAAGTGCATGCCTTGTATGTTTACAAGGAATTTGCTTAACTTACAAGCTACAGGAACGAGCAGATTCTTTTTTTGCAGCGAAAGTGGAATAAGAAGCACATACATAACTTAGCACAAAATTTCAAGAAAAATGATTATCAAAATATGTTCAAAAGTATGCAAAAGTTGATTTGCATGTTTTTTTGAGAATTGTTAGTCTTTGATAAACCAAATAAAGGTTAGCCATTTAAAGGTAATTATCCTTTGTTATATTTTCAATGTATTGAAAGGAGATTTCGAAATGAAAAAAGCAAGTTTACTTTTAATGATTATCCTTTTAATCTTTTCTCAATTGTCATTGGGTAATCTATCTGTTTATGCGACAAGCAACAATGAAACTGATATTGTACAATCGAGAAATTTAAAAGATGAAAATATTCTAAAGGATGATGAAAACAAATCACCACCAGAAGATGCTTTTATAATAAAGGATCTTGGCGATGGTGTTGCTATTACTAAGCATTATTTTGGTATATCAAAGGATTATATTAATATACCTGATGAAATCTGGGGCAAACCCGTTATAGAAATAGGGAATGGAGCATTTTCTGGTAAGAGTCTAGCGAGTGTAAAGATTCCGTCAAGTGTGAAAACGATTGGGGAACTTGCATTTTCTAGTAATAAATTAACGAATGTGGATATTCCGCCGAACGTTCGAACAATAGGGCAAAGTGCATTTTTTGACAATCAATTAACAAGTGTAAAAATTCCGGATGGCGTTAAGACAATAGAGGCAGCCGCGTTTTTAAATAATCGATTAACAAACGTAGAGATTCCATCTAGCGTAACAACGATAAAGGATTTTGCATTTACTAATAATAAGTTAACAAGTATAGAGATTCCATCAGGTGTTACATCAATAGGATTTTCAGCTTTCAATGGAAATTCGATAACAAGTGTAGAAATTCCAGAAAGTGTTATAGAGATTAAAAGTAATGCTTTTTATAATAACAGTCTTGATTTTGTAACGTTTACTGGTACACATAATTTCCAATGGTCTGAGAAAAATTCTCCATTCAATCCACAAAAGAAGGAAGGGAGAACGTTTTTGGGTTGGTTTGAAGATGAGGATTTTACAAAAGTTTGGAGTTACTCAGTATCAAAACCAATGACAATTTATGCAAAGTGGAGCCATTATGCTGTCACTTTTGATTCTAATGGTGGAAGTGAAGTTCCGTCGATAATGGTAGCATATAACGAAACAATGGAAGCTCCGTCGAATCCAGTGAAAGAGGGCTACGCATTTGAAGGTTGGTATAAGGATAAAGAACTGACGCAACTATGGGATTTCGATCAAGATGTAGTGAAGAAAGATATCACGTTATATGCTAAATGGGAAAAAACGGAATATACAGTCACGTTTGATTCCGATGGAGGAAGCAAGGTACCATCCCAATCAGTAGAACCAGGTGGCTTAGTGAAAGTCCCATCCACTCCGTTAAAAGAAGGGTACACATTTGCGGGTTGGTATAAAGATAAAGGGCTTACGGAAGTTTGGGATTTCGATCAAGATTTAGTAACGAAAGACATCACGCTATACGCCAAGTGGTCGAAAGTAAGCTATATCGTTACTTTTGATTCCAATGGAGGAAGCAAAGTACCATCCCAATCGGTGGTACCTGGTGAATTAGTGAAAGCCCCATCCAATCCGGTAAAAGAAGGGTACACATTTACGGGTTGGTATAAAGATAAAGGGCTGGCAGAAGCATGGAATATCGATCAAGATGTAGTGGAAAAAGATATCACGCTATACGCTAAATGGTCGAAAGTAAGCTATATTGTTACTTTTGATTCCAATGGAGGAAGCGAAGTTTCATCCCAAACTGTAGGGTATAACGAATTAGTGAAAGCACCAGCTGCTCCAAAGAAGGAAGGCTATACATTCAACGGCTGGCATAAAGATAAAGAATTAACAGTGTTATGGGATTTTACAAAAGACGTAGTGACTAAAAATGTTACATTGTATGCGAAATGGACAAAGGATCACACATCAGGTGGAGGATCTGGCTGGACGCATCTAAACACTGTCACTTTTGATTCCAATGGTGGGAGTGAAGTACCGCCACAAACAGTTGGATTTAACGACCTAGTGAAGGCTCCGTTTACTCCAGTGAAGAATGGCTATCAATTTACTGGCTGGTATAAGGATGTAGAGCTTCAAAATGCATGGGACTTTACGAAAGATAAAGTAACAGCGGACATAACGTTGTATGCGAAATGGACAAAGGATAATGTGTCAGAAGGTAGCTATATCGTTACTTTTGATTCAAACGGAGGCAGTGAAATCCCGTCCCAAACAGTGGCGTATAAAGCTTTAGTAAAAGCCCCTTCTAATCCAAAGAAGGATGGCTACACATTTATCGGCTGGTATAAAAATAAAGAATTCATAAAGGCGTGGAATTTTAAGAAAGATGTAGTCACAGAAGACTTAACATTATATGCTCGATGGATGAAGGAGAGTAAAGGCTGTGATATTGCTTTTAAGGATATTGATCATAACTGGGCAAAAGATATAATTAAAGAAATTGCTAATCGATGCATTATTAAAGGATACCCAGATGGCACTTTCCGACCAAACGATCTGGCTCAACGTCAGCATGTGGTACTTATGATTGACCGTGCGTTACGACCAGCACCAATTCGAGAGGCTGTATCATTTTCGGATGTACCTGAAAACCATATATATTATGAACAAATTACACGACTGCAACGAGCAGGTATCGTGGATGGTTCAAACGGAGCTTTCCGACCAGATGCATATATAACACGTGCCCAAATGGCAAAAATAATGGTGCTTGCATTTGGCCTAACGCCTGAAGGAAAAAGTACGTTTAAAGATGTCGACCCATCACACTGGGCGAGTGGATATATTGCGACTCTAGCAGATCATAACATTGCACTAGGTGATGAAAACGGTAATTTTAGACCGAATGAAAACTTAACACGCGCACAATTTACAGCGTTTATGTATAGAGCGCTTGGTTTATAAGTCTTACTATGAAGGGGATGTATCGTAATTTGATACATCTCTTTTTCTATTCTGAATAAGCGAAACGATAATGTTTCTACACTTTTTTCATTGGTTAGTTTGAAAACTTCGATGTATTTATTTATCAAAAAAATATTTTAATAAAGTTTATAACTGCTTAATACGGGGTATCCATTTAATGGGTACCCATTTATTTCAAACTATTGAAAGGATACTACAAAATGAAAAAAACAAGTTTATTAGTAATGAGCATACTTTTGATATTCTCCCAATTAGCATTAAGTAATCAGCCTGTTTATGCAAATAGCGATAGTGAAGATGATTTTAAAACGACTAGCGTGGACGATGGTGTTGTTATTACAGGGTATAATGGTATATCGAAGGATATTGTTATTCCGAGTGAGATTAAAGAGAAACCAGTTGTAGCAATTGAACAATATGCGTTTTCAAATAAGAATCTAAAAAGTGTAAAGATACCATCAAGTGTTACAAAGATTGGCTATAAGACGTTTTATAATAATCTATTAACAAATGTAGAAATTCCTATAGGTGTTGAAAATATTGGAGGTCATGCATTTAGCAACAATAGTTTAAAGAATGTAGAGATCTCATCAAGTGTTACAACGATCGGGGATTATGCATTTTATAATAATCTATTAGCAAACGTAAAGATTCCATCGAGCGTTACAACTATAGGTAAGGGCGCATTTTATAGTAATCGATTAACAAGTGTAGAGATCCCATCCAGCATTACAAAGATTGGAGAACAAGCATTTCAGAATAATCAATTAACCAGTGTGGAAATCCCATTAGGTGTTCAAAATATTGAAGGTTCTGCATTTAGTTATAATCAATTAGCAAGCGTAGAGATCCCATCAAGCGTTACAACGATTGGACATTCAGCGTTTGCATATAACCAATTAACAAGTGTAGAAATTCCATCAAGTGTTGAGATAATTGAATACGGCGCATTTTCTAGAAATGAGTTAGATTTTGTTATATTTCATGGGACACCTCAATTAAATTCTGACCCTAACGGAGGCCCATTCGATTTTCAAATCAGAGGAGCCAAATACTTTAATGGGTGGTTTGAAGATTCAGGTTGTACTATTAGATGGACTAAATCTGTAGTGCAGCCAATGACAATTTATGCAAATTGGAACACATGTAAGGTGAAAGTAACTTTTGATTCAAATGGAGGAAGTGAAGTTCCGTTTAAAATAGTTACAGCTGGAGAATTGGTGGAAGGACCATCTGACCCAGTGAAGGAAGGGTATACGTTTGATGGCTGGTATAAGGATTCGGAGCTGACAACAGTTTGGGATCTTACAAAAGACATAGTCAAAGAAAATCTAACGTTATATGCAAAGTGGACGGAGGACGACACTTCGGAGCAAAGCTATATCGTCAGTTTTGATTCAAATGGAGGAAGTGAAGTCGCATCAGAAGAAGTGAAAGAAGGAGAACTGGTAAAACCCCCAACTGTCCCAACGAGGGAAGGGCATACGTTTGCTGGTTGGTATAAGAAATCGGAGCTGACAACAGCATGGGATTTTGCAAAAGATAAAGTCGAGGAAAACCTAACATTATATGCAGAGTGGATAGAGGACGACATTGCAGAGCTGAGCTATATCGTCACTTTTGATTCAAACGGTGGAAGTGAAGTCATACCAGTAGAAGTGAAAGAAGGAGAACTTATGAATACGCCAACTGCTCCAACGAAGGAAGGGTATACGTTTGCTGGTTGGTATAAGGATAGCGAACTGTCGGAAGCATGGGATTTTGCTAAGGATATAGTCAAAGAAGATCTAACACTATATGCAAAGTGGAAAGAGGACGACGCTTCGGAGCAGAGCTATATCGTCAGTTTTGATTCCAATGGAGGAAGTGAAGTCATATCAGAAGAAGTGAAAGAAGGAGAATTAGTAAAAACATCAACTGCCCCAACGAAGGAAGGATATACGTTTGCTGGTTGGTATAAGGATAGCGAACTGTCAGAAGCATGGGATTTTGCAAAAGATATAGTGACTAAAAACATCATGTTGTACGCGAAATGGACCAAGGACAATACTACTGAAGGTGGATCTAGTGAAGCTATGCCAAGCTATAACGTCACTTTTAATTCAAACGGAGGAAGTGAGGTTCCATCTAAAGAGGTTTCAAAAGGTGAATTGCTACAAGTGCCGCCTACACCTGTGAAGGAAGACCATACATTTGCCGGTTGGTATAAGGATGAAGGACTCATGAAAGCATGGGATTTCGAACATGATGTAGTAACAGCTAACGAAATATTATATGCTGAATGGACAAAGTATAATTCTTCTAACGGGGGATCTAGCCAAGGTTCGCCAAACTATAACGTCACTTTTAATACAAATGGCGGAAGTGAAGTACCGTCCCAAACTGTTGCCTATAAAGCATCGTTGCAAGCACCTTCTAACCCAATGAAGGAGGGTTATACTTTTGCTGGATGGTACAAGGATGAGGAACTCACAAAAGCATGGGATTTTGCTAATGATGAAGTGATAGAGAATACAACATTATATGCAAAATGGACGAAGCTAGGCAGTGACTGTAATATTACTTTCAAAGATATTGATAATAACTGGGCAAAAGAGATGATTGAACAAATTGCCAATCGATGCATTATTAAAGGCTATCCAGATGGCACTTTCAGACCAAATAACATGATTCAACGTCAGCATGTCGTACTTATGATTGAACGTGCCTTACCTCTAACACCACTCCGGGAAGCTGTACCATTTTTGGATGTCCCACATAGCCATCCGTACTATCAGCAAATCACATTACTCCAACAAGCGGGCATTGTAGACGGTTCAAACGGAACTTTCCGTCCAGATGCTTATTTAACACGTGCCCAAATGGCAAAAATGATGGTGCTTGCCTTTGATTTAACTCCAAGCGGGAATAGCTCGTTTAAGGATGTCGATCCATCACACTGGGCGAGTGGATATATTGCTACACTAGCGGACCATAACATTGCACTAGGCGATGAAAACGGTAATTTTAGACCGGATGAAAACTTAACACGCGCACAATTTACAGCGTTTATGTACCGAGCGCTTGGTTTATAAGTCTTACTATAAAGAGAGATGTATCGTAATTTGATACATCTCTTCCTCTGATTAACCTCAAAGTTCAATCTAAAAAGTAGATAGCTTTTATGCTTTTTATGCATAAAGAGCATCGTTTATTGCTTTTTTTACAAAGATCATTGTATAATTCTTTTATCAGAAAATTCAATTAAATTAAAAGGAGAGATGATTAAATGAAAAATTTGTTTAACTCAAAATTTGAAACATATCTAATGGATCAGGAACTGGAGCTTACTATGGAAGAGGAAAAAAATGAGGAGCAACTATCGATGGTGCATTATGAAGAATATCCTGAAGGTTTTTTTACAAGTTTATAATAAATATTTGAAGGACTGTGCTAAAGGTAGAAAAACTTTTAACACAGTCCTTCGTTTTTTTACATATATTAATCATTTTTGGATCATCATCATAGCGTGTGGTTGATTTCCGTTCCGACTGAACGCTTTGTTGTTGTTGCTGTCGCTACGCTTTCGCACAGAAAACATCCGCTTCGCTGCGGGGTCTCGGGCCAACAGATGTCTTTTGCGCGAAAGCGTAGTGCTAACGAAGCGTCAGCAGCACCGAGGTTGGTCACGAAGGCGTTATCACAGGACGTGATGGTTTTAGCCTTCGTTCCTCTATTGCTGAACCCCAAGGAGTCGCCCAGTCTCCACTCAACTTATATATGGCATACGTTTTAATAAATGTCATCAACTTTTGGTGAGGAGCCTCTTGAAAATATCATTGTTTTTCATATATATAGGTCTAATTCCATATGTACTTTTAAGAAATAGTTTCATGTATAATGGGAAACAAAAATGCGTATAGAGGTGTAGTTATGTCAAATGCTGTAATCTTAGAAGAAACAATTTATCAATGGTTTGATCATTTTCATAAATATCCAGAGATAAGTTGGAAGGAATTTGAAACTACTAAAAAGATTGCGTCGATTTTAGATGAGTTAAACGTATCCTATCGTTTGTTAGGGGATGTTCCGGGGTTAATTGCGGAAATTGGTACAGGTGATGAAATTGTTGCTGTACGTGCAGATATAGATGCTTTATGGCAAGAAGTGGATGGGAAGTGGCAAGCGAACCACTCGTGTGGGCATGATGCAAATATAACGATGGTGCTTGGTGCTTTATTACTGCTGAAAGATCGACCATTGCAACATCGTGTTCGTTTTATTTTCCAGCCTGCTGAAGAACTTGGGAATGGGGCTTGTGCAGCCTTTGAGCGAGGAGCTGTTGAAGGCGTATCGCATTTATTTGGTGTTCATTTAAGACCAATTGAAGAGCTACCACTTGGCAAGGTATCACCTGCTATCCACCATGGTGCGGCTTATTTTTTAGAAGGAACAATACGAGGCACTGATGCCCATGGTGCTAGACCTCATCAAGGGAAAAATGCAATCGATGTTATTATGGCTGTACAACAAATGCTCAATAGTATACATTTATCGCCTTTCGAGCCTCATTCGGCAAAGTTAACGAAGATTGTTGCAGATGGTGGTAGTACGAATATTATTCCAGGTACTGCGAGCTTCTCTATGGATATTCGCGCGCAACGTAATAACCAACTAGAATTGCTTCGTAGTCGTATTGAGTTTGGTTTAACATCAATCAAGCAGCAGTTTGAAATTGATATGGAGTGGGAATGGTTAGATTTCACACCTGGCGCTGAGGTTTCTTCAGTTGCTGCACGTATGGCTAAAGACGCAATTATTGAAACACTTGGAGAAACGCATCTAGCTGAGGAAATAACAACACCTGGAAGTGATGATTTCCATTTTTACACAGTTAAAAAACCTGAATTAAAAGCAACGATGATTGGGATTGGGGCCAACTTAACTCCTGGATTACATCATCCAAAAATGACTTTTGAACGGAATGCATTAATTGATGCTGCAAAAGTACTTGCTTGTGTGTTAGAAAAAAAACCTGAATACGAATAACGATAGCGAGAGGGAGCTATATCAAAAGTGCAAAATTCTTTTGGTAAAGTTCCTTTTTCTTTTCTTTTTTGTAGAAATGTATGAATATTTTGCATTGTCCTTAATAGCTAGTTGAAAGCGTTTTTATGCGCAAAAACAGTCGAAATCGCTCGAGAGGCATAAAATTTTTGCGTTGACTTTTAATTTTTTGAATATTATGCTAAAAAACGTAAAAAATTATTTGCATCTTTGCAAACCAAGATTAACAATTAGCGCAAAAAAGGGGATGGATTCATGAAAAAAGAAATTAATGCAGGTTGGGCACTTCTGACATTTGCAATAATGATTATAGCTATGCTAATTACAGTAGTTGTGTTAGAGCAAAGTCCTCACGTACCACTTATTGTTGGAACAACTGTAGCAGCTATTGTCGCTAAAATGCATGGATTTAAGTGGATAGAAATCGAGGAAATGATGTATAAGGGGATACGTCTAGCTTTACCAGCGATTGTTATTATTATTTTAGTAGGTTTGACAATTGGCGCATGGATTGGCGGCGGTGTTGTCGCAACAATGATTTATTTTGGTTTAAAATTAATTTCTCCAGCTTGGTTTTTAGTAACAATCATGCTGTTATGTTCAATTGTTTCCTTGGCAATTGGTAGCTCATGGTCGACGATGGCAACAATCGGTGTTGCTGGTATGGGTATCGGTTTAAGTATGGGAATCCCTGCAGCAATGATTGCTGGAGCAGTTATTTCGGGTTCATACTTTGGTGATAAGATGTCACCATTATCGGATACTACTAATCTCGCAGCAGGTTTAACAGGCACAGACTTATTTGATCATATTAAGCATATGCTTTATACGACAATTCCAGCTCTAGTCATTGCAATTGTTGTATTTGGAATTATGGGAAGAAGCTTCGCAGACATCTCAATGAAATCAGAAAGTATTTTAACAACATTAAAAGTAATGGAGGACAGTTTCGTTATTTCTCCTTGGTTATTGCTTGTGCCAGTTGGTGTAATTGTATTGGTAGCGAAAAAAGTACCTGCGATTCCAGCTTTAGTTGTCGGAATAATCTCAGGATTCTTACTACAAATCTTCGTACAAGGCGGTACACCTACAATGGCTGTACATGCTTTACAAGAAGGATTTGTTATTTCAACTGGCAATGACATGGTGGACAATCTATTTAACCGTGGTGGCTTAGATTCGATGATGAATACGGTTTCAATGACAATTGTGGCGATGACATTCGGTGGGGTGTTAGAATATTCCGGCATGTTAAAATCACTTATGAATGTTATTGTGAAGTTTGCTAAATCTACAGGAAGCCTAGTTGCTTCAACGATTGCTGCATGTATTACAACAAATGCTACATGTTCTGAGCAGTATATTTCAATTGTTGTTCCATCACGTATGTTTGCGAATGTCTATCGAGAGCGTGGTTTGCATTCGAAAAACTTATCTCGTGCGTTGGAGGATGGGGGAACACTAACTTCTGTATTCTTCCCATGGAATACTTGTGGAGTCTTTATCTTAGCAACATTAGGTGTAGGTGCAATGGAATATGCACCATATGCAATTATTAATTTCCTTGTACCTATTATTTCAATTTTTTATGCATATATCGGATTTGCGATTGTTAAGCTGACACCTGAAGAAATAGAAGCAGCAGAGAAGCGCAAAAAAGAGGAAGAACTAAATGATGCTGATATGGTCATGGCTGACTAAATCTCTTCTGATAGTTAACTAAAGTCTCGCGGATGCAAAGGCATCTGCGAGAGCTTTTCAGTTAATTTCTTTCAGCGGGACGCAATTATGCCGAGGCATAATTGCTCTTAATAGGTTGCAAAGTTTAATTCATATATTGTGCGTGGGCGACCTTGTTGGTGTGTCATTTCTTCACCAACAACTTTAGCATAGCCGTTATCCACTAATTTTTTTATAATGCGCTCTGTTGTACGACGTGTAACCTGTAAGTATTCAGAAAGATTATGGGATGTAAATTGAGCTGATTGTCGCTCTCGGCTAAAATGAATGATCTTGGAAATATTTAATGGACTTAAGCTTGTTTGCTTTGCCATTTGTAAAACATAGGGATCATCTGTTTTTAAAGCTAGTTTTACTTCCGATTTTGGAAATGGACCTAGCAAATTTTTATGTTCATCTAGTATATAAATCTCACAAGGTTTAGCAAATGTTAAAGCATTTTTAGCATTTTGATTAGCCTCAAATATTGAATGGCCATAACCAAATGCTAGATTAAATGGCTTATCAGCTTGTTGTAATAAGTTCTGTAAATTCTCTTTTTCAAGTGCCTTTTGCAAATGCCCAGCTGTCGTATATAGCTCAAAAGAGTACGGTGAAATTTCTTTATAAGTTGAATGTGTAGCTGCTGTGATTTGCGTTAACATGTTAAAGTCTATAGGTTTATCTTCAGGAGCTTCTAATAGTCCAACAACGGCTTTGACAGATTCGGATTTTATAAGAAGTGATTGAGATTTCGTCTCCTCTAAGCATTGAACAATGGAGTTAGTTGCATCTAACATGCGCATTGCAGGTATTTGAAGAGCCTGTAATTCATCAAACACACTATGAATACTTGTTATGACAAAATCAATGCTATTAGCTTCCCATAAAGTTATATGATGCTGCAATATTGATTGGGTAGGTTTAGTGATAGAAATAGGCTGGATATATGGTTTTGGACCATAATACTCTATTTCTGTTAGAACATTTTCTACTATAGTAGGATTCATAACATCAATGGAAATTCTACTTAAAGGTACTGCATGATTAGCTATAAGCGATAATAAGGTTGTGGAAATTGCCGTCTCATCTTGTTTTATATAATTCCAAGGTATTGGTAGTTCTGACAGTGCAGATTGGGCATGTAAATAGGGTAGGGTTCCTCCGAATAAAAGTGCATCACATGGCTTCATTTCCTTTAACAAAACGGGTGATTCTGTAGGTTGCTTGTAAAGATAAAAATCTATTTGAATATTCTCTATGTTTTGTGCGATACTGTTTATACGCTTCATAAATGCTTTCGAGCAGATAACCGCTATTTTAGTAGACATAGGCAACGTTCCTTTTCTATTATTTTTTTGACAATTAGCGACGTATTAGCGACAACTATATTATACAGGAGACTGATAAAAATGAAAGTCCAACAAGTAGAGATTTTTGCAATTCATTTACCACTTATTGATCCATTTATCATCAGTTATGCTACATATGATACAATGCCTTCTATTATTTTGAAGGTTACGACAGACACAGGTATTGTAGGCTACGGTGAAGCAGTACCAGATGAGCACGTAACAGGGGAGACGTGGGAGAGCACGTATGCTGTGTTAAAGAATCAGCTTGCTCCTGCAATCATTGGAGAAAATCCAATGGGCTTTGAAAAACTTCATGATAAATTGAACAAAGTTGTGAAGGATGTGCCAGCAGCGAAAGCAGCGATTGACATTGCTTGTTTCGATATTGCAGGTAAAGCGTTACAAGTTCCAGTGTACCAACTACTAGGTGGGCGTTATCATGAGAAATTCCCGATTACGCATGTACTGAGCATTGGAACATCTGAGGCGATGGCAGAAGAGGCGGCTAACCGTGTAGAGATGGGCTATCGATCATTTAAAATGAAGGTAGGGACAGAGGTAGCTCGTGATGTTGCTCGTATCAAAGCGGTACGTGAACGTGTTGGTGAAGACATCGCAATTCGAGTAGATGTAAACCAAGGGTGGGGCAATGCGTCAACTACTTTACAAGGTTTACGTGCATTAAAAGATTTAAATATCGATTGGTTAGAGCAGCCAGTTGATAGTGAAGATATTGATGGGATGGTAGAAGTGAAGTCGAAAACAGATGTACCATTAATGATTGATGAAGGACTTCGCGGTGTACGTGAAATGCGTGAAATTATTGCAAAACGTGCTGCAGATAAAGTCAATATTAAATTAATGAAGTGCGGTGGAATTTATCCTGCTATGAAACTAGCAGTGATGGCTGAAATGGCAGGCATTGAATGTCAAATCGGTTCAATGGTAGAATCATCAGTTGGTTCAGCAGCTGGCTTCCATGTAGCATTCTCTAAAAAAATAATGACGAGTGTAGAATTAACAGGTCCATTAAAGTTCTCTAAGGATGTCGGAAACTTACACTATGATGTGCCATTTATTTGTTTAAATGAAAAACCAGGATTAGGTGTAGACGTAGATGAAGAAACCCTTAAAGAATTATGTAAGTTCTCAACAATTGTAACAGCCTAAGGAGGCGGCGAAATGGAAAAAATTTATGAAGGCATGCTTGGAGAAACGCCGTTTTTTGTTACAACATTAAATCTTCAGCATTTGCAAGAAATTGAAAAATTACAGCTTGAGGTTTATCATTCATTAGCAGACCAAAGTGTTTTACAGCCATTAAGCACTGAGGAATTTGACTATATTTTAAGTGGCAATGGCATGATGATAGGTGCTTACGTAGGGGATGAGTTAATTGCCTTTCGCGCACTATTGAACCCACCTGTTGATGACGAGCACCTTGGCTATGATTGTGGGATTGTCGAGGATGAATTTCATAAAGTTTTATATCAAGAAATATCGAATGTCTCACCAACATATCGTGGCTATGGATTACAAAAAACATTAGCCCAAATTGTCATGGGTCATATCGATTTAGAAAAATATGATTATGTATGCTCAACGGTAAAGCCATATAATATCCCCAGCTTGAAAGATAAATTTTCTCAAGGGTTAGTGGTAAAGGGATTAAAAATTAAGTATGTAGACAAGCTACGATATGTTTTCTATAAAGACTTGCGACAAGAGCTACCAACCTTTACAGAAAAGATGACGATTTCGATGGATGATACGGTTGGTCAGCAACAGCTTTTGAAACAGGGTTATATAGGTACTTCTATGTATGAGAATCAAGATGATTGGTTCGTCGTTTATGAAAAATAAATAATAGTAAAAAGCCTTACCTTTTACTTATTGTGAGAGGTAAGGCTTTTTGGTTTAGGAGATTTTTATTTCATCGGGCAAAAGCCACAAGCCATTAAACCTGGTATGTCTTTTGAAAAACAACATGATTTCCGTACGGGAACGTTCACTAAATTAGTGGGGCTTTGACCTCCTGTATATTGTGCCCACCAAGATTTATTGGAGAAACGAGCCCATGTTTTAGGGTCCTCTAAAGCTTCAATATCCTCCATTGCTTGATCGGCTAGTCCAGGATTAGAAAGCAATATGTGATAGTGCCAAAGTAGATATCCAAAGAAATTCTCCCAAATAGTAAGAGGGGAAATAGATGTTACTTTACGGAGCTGTTGAACGATTACATGCCCATCATATAGAATCTTCTCAATAACTGCTTGTCGCTCATCCTCATCGACATAACGCCAATCATTGGGGTTAACAAACATTGCGACTGTAAAACTGTCGAATTCTTTTGCTGCATCAAAGCGAAGCTCGATTGGTTTACCGGCCCACACCTCGTCATAGGCGGCAAGCATGTAAAGTTGCATAGCGAAAAACATACCGTAGCGGCGTGAAAAATGAGAAATAGCGGCTGTTTCCGTTGCTGCGTCTGTAATGCCCATCATAAGGTTTAAAAAGTCAGGATGGTAAAAGTCCTTATGTATATCAGCTAATGTAAATAGTGTCCGCTTTGGTTCTGTCGTATAAATGCTATAGGAATTCAATTGTCGAACTTGATCCATCGTTAATGCTGGCATCGTGATCACCTTTTCTTTCAGTCTTCTGCTACTTCAATTATAAATTAATCATTTTTGCTTCACAAATGGTATGCAATATAGTAAAATACATTAAACATATCTGAAAGGTAGGTTTTAAAATGTCGCAGCCTCATGCAATTCCAAGGCCGCTCGTTCGACTCAATCAATGGACGATTCTGTTAAGTGTCATTCTAACGTGGGTAACAGGGTTCACTTGGATTTTAGCAATTCCTTTAGTAGCAAATTTACTTGGTGTTTTATGCAATTACAATCCTATTATTCGAGTAGGGAAGCTGTTTCTAAAAAAGGCTCCATCTACTTATATACCAGAGGATGCACAACAACAAAAATTTAATTCTAATATTGCTAGCTTTTGTTTAGCAGGCGGAATTTTAGGTTACTTGCTTAAATGGCAAGTGGTTGGCTACCTCTTTACGGGAATTGTTGCAATAGCTTCATCGATAGCAATTGCAGGCTTTTGTATAGGTTGTTTCCTACATTTTCAGCTAAAGCAATGGCAATATCGTCGCTCGCTGAAAAAGGCATAAAAAAACTTTAAAAAATTTTCAGATTAATGTTGACTTTATAATTGATAATGATTATCATTATCGTATAAAGATTATTCCTCCCCTACAATACAGTGTAGAGAGGATGAACTTTAGCTACTTTTCTCCAGAAGTTTGCTAGTTCATGAAGACGCTCCTAAAACCCCCCTCATTTTTTGGGAACGTAAAATCTCTAGACGACTCACTCCATTGTGATTGAGTCGTCTTTTTTTATCGAAACTGCAATTGTTCCGATAAAATGAGATATTATTCCGATAAAATGAGATTATGTTCCGATAAATCTTCAAAGTATCCCTATAAAAATGAAAGAAATCAGCTTTAGTGAATTCTGATTTTATTAATGAGTAAGTAAGGAATGACATTTGTTAAATCGTATGCCATGCATATAAGTTGATTGGAGTGGAGGCTTGGTGACTCCTTGGGGATCAGCGTCACAGATGAGACCCTGGAGCGAGCAAAGCGAGTGAAGCGGCTCATCGGACGCCCCCAGGAAAGCGCCCAGCCGGAACGGAAATCAACTACACGTTATGTCATTAACCCTAAAAATTGTAATTTAATATATGATATCCCTAAATGCATATAGTAATTAGAGTGACAATTTGATTGTTTAACAATATTAGGGGGCGGGAGTGATTATCTTATGTTTTATATTAGAAACTTCGAAGGTAATAAAAATGAGTTTGAATTCTTTCAAGAAATGTTATATGAGTCTGTAATTATTCCTGTCAATAAACCATCAAAAGAGGTTTTGCTAAACTCGCCTGACATAAGAAAATATCATGAAGGTTGGGGGAGAAAGGGAGATACTGTTTTGATTGCCTTTGACGCAGAAAATCAAACTGTTGGTGCAGTCTGGTACAGATTGTTTGATGAAAATAATAAAAGCTATGGATATATTGATAGCAATACTCCTGAAATAGGAATTGCTGTTTCAAAAGACGTAAGAGGAAGGGGATTAGGGACTTTACTAATGCGTAAAATAATTCAACAAGCGCAGGATGAAGGATACAATACCATTTCACTTAGTGTAGACCTTGAAAATAGTGTGGCCATTAATATTTATAACAAACTAGGCTTTCAAGATTATGAAGTAGTAGGAACATCTAAAACAATGATTTACAAATTATAGTGCTCTCTAGAATAAAAAATGTACACTACTAAGTAAATTTAGTAATGTACACTTTTAATATTACTGAGTAGGGCTGCTGTTATGAACAGCGCTTTTTTTCCCTAGTATCATCGTATAGTAGCTATGAAGTAGCATGCCCACAATGATGACACCTAAGCCCGCGAGTGCAATTGGATTTGGGAATGCAATGCCGAGCAATAATACTTCACCGATAATGACAAAGAGTATTTCAGTCGATTGTGTTGCTTCAACTGCTGCAAGCTTGCCTTGATGATCGCGAACACGGTCAGTTGCAATGAAAAATAAAGTTGTGGCGATGACACCAGAGCTTATACCTACAAGCAACGATTGCATTACTTGGCTGCTAGAAGGAAGCCCGACCGTTGCTAATGCATAAATAGCTAGAATAATCCATGCAGGCATCGAGGCGATGGTCATACCAAGAACTCGTTGATATGTATCGATACGTCCACCGCAGATTTCCATCATTTTACGATTACCAAGAGGGTAGGCAAAAGCAGCGATGACAACAGGTAAAATGCCAAGCATTAAACTTTTAAATGGGACAGATTGTGCCTGTGGTATTTGGATAAGTAAAATGCCGACTAAAATAACACATGAAATGAGTAATGAAATAAGCGGTATTTTTTGACGTACTGTTTTCCCAGCTACTATTGAAACAAATAGGGGTGCTAGTAATACGCCAGCGACAATTGTCAATTGCCATGTTCCAGAAACGAGCCACCCTGGACCGAATGCTGCTGCAAATGTCAGTGGGGCATAGAACAATACGAATCCAATAAAGCTCCAAAGTAGCCAAGCGGCAGGCTGTGCCTTCATTTCACCTGATAGTTGGGTAAAACCTTTTCGATAGAAGACAATCACAAGTAAAAACGGAAGCATGAAGAAATAGCGCAAAGATGCACTCCAAAGCCAGCTACCACCTTGCATTTCCATTGCATGATTTAATATAAATGTAACAGCAAAAAAAAGTGAGGCTAAAATGCCTAATGCAATTTCTTTCATTAAATTCACCTCAAAATCCTTTATGTAATTTGAAAATTCAGTTATCGTTTTTTAAAAAATTACGAAGAAGGGGTAAACCCTTCTTCGTAATTACTTTCCTTGTTGTTCAAAGAGCTGTACGATTTCGATAATCACTTGTGTAGCTTTCTCCATCGTTTCTCCAGATACATATTCGAATTTACCGTGCATATTTTCGCCACCTGCAAAAATATTTGGTGTTGGTAAGCCCATGTAAGAAAGCTGTGAACCATCAGTACCGCCACGGATTGGTAATGTAATTGGAGTAATATCTAACTTTTCCATCGCTGTGCGTGCAATATCAACGATTTCTTTTACAGGCTCAATTTTTTCGCCCATATTATAGTATTGATCTTCCATAGTAATGCTTAAAGCATGCTCGCCATATTGGGCTTTAATTTTCGCCGCAGCATCAAGCATTAATTGTTTTTTCGCCTCGAACTTTTGACGGTCATGGTCACGGACGATATAAGAAAGCTCAGCATGCTCGATCGCTCCGTTAAAGCCCATTAAGTGAATAAAGCCCTCATAGCCTTCCGTTTTTTCTGGTACTTCAGCAGTAGGCATTTCATTTTGGAAAGCGATCGCCATTGTGATGGCATTGACCATTTTATTTTTTGCAGATCCAGGGTGTACACTAGTACCTTTTGTCACAACCTTTACGCCTGCAGCATTAAAGCTTTCGTATTGTAGCTCGCCAAGTGGTCCGCCATCCATCGTATAAGCATAGTCTGCTCCAAAGGCAGCCACATCAAATTTATGAGGACCGCGGCCAATTTCTTCGTCAGGTGTAAATGCTACACGTAATTTACCATGTTTAATAGAAGGATTATTTACTAGGTATTCCATAGCCGTCATAATTTCTGCGATACCAGCTTTATCGTCAGCACCTAATAACGTAGTGCCATCCGTTGTAATTAACGTTTGACCTATATAATTTTTAAGCTCCGGAAAATCTGTTGGCGACATCGCTAGATTTTCATTGAGCTGGATCGTTCCACCATCATAGTTGTCAATGCGCTGTGGATTAACGTTTGTGCCGGTAAAATCTGTTGTAGTGTCCACATGTGCTAAAAAGCCAATTGTAGGCACTTTTTTATCTGTATTTGCTTCGAGTGTCGCAAATAAATAACCATTTTCATCTAATGTAATGTCAGTTAAGCCTATTGCAGCAAGTTCATCTTTTAGTACATGCAATAAGTCAAATTGTTTTTGTGTTGAAGGAGTTGTTTCGCTTGTGAAATCAGATTGTGTATCAATTTTTGCATAACGAATTAAACGCTCGATTACTTGTTCTTTCATAAGTATGGCCTCCTAATGTGTATGTTTAACTACTTTCAGCCCCCGGCGGATGTCACGGAATTGGCTTTGTGCAAGGACAAAGCCGATTCCGTGACATCCGCCAAGTTATAATTGATATTATTGTAACACTTTACTTCGGATTTCGGAATATTGAGAAATACTTAAGGCAATTAGTATTTGGGCACTGTAATATGTCAACATAATAAACTCATGTGAAAATGGTAAAGGCATAACAAATTTATTAATAGCTAAATAGGAATCTGATGAAATAAAGAGCAGAGCGCCGATCGTTGCAAATGTAGAACCTGTTCGAATCGCAGTCCAACCCATCGTTAATATGACGGAAATATAAGCAATGACCGCGATACCAAGCACGACTTCTCCTGATGAAAATACAGTACCTGCAATCCACACAGCCATACTTGCACCGTAAACGAGTAAGACAATCTTCGCCCAAGTCGGTACTTGTCGTTCATTAGTAGAAGAAAAGGCCAGGATATAAAAAATATGCCCGATTAAGAAGCTTGTTAGCCCAATTAGAAACCACTGTAGCGTATAATCGCCGACCATACAAAACACAAGTCCGATGACAATCAGTAGTTGATACTTTTTAATGCCTAAATTTTTTGATGTAGCGGCTAAAATAATGATTAAAAGCATTGGGATGACTTTAAAGATAAGTATCAAGCTTTCTGCAATATGAGACAGGAAAAAAACATAATAAAGACCAAATAAAATAATAAATGCTATTAAAACTTTTTTAGACAAATTTCTCAGCTCCTTTTCTTTGAAATTCTTTATCTATGTAACAATTTCCTTTATTCTTTTGTGAAGGAAATGTACGAGAGGGTACTCATTCATCTTATGTATGAAACTTTTTTGGTATGTAGCCGTAAATAAGAGGACAGTAAGCTTAGAGAGGGTGAACAAAATGACTAAGCTATTAATAGCTTCGGCAGTCATTGGGCTAATCGCGAGTGTTTTATTAACACCGATTATAACGAAAAAACGAGAAGATGGCGGATCTAAAAAAGTAATTGGCTACTTCTTTATAGGTGTATTTGTACTAGGGTTTTTAGCTACTGGTATAACAGTATATGTGACAAACATGGATGTAAACTGGCTTGCTTTTTGGCCCGCTATTATTCTATTAACATTAGGTGGCGCGCTTCTTGCAGGTGGTATAGAAAGAAAAATAAAGGGTGTTTTATTTTTAGCTAGTTTAGGTGTTGCAGTGTATGTATTATCAGCTCCTTTATGGAATGCTAACGAAAAATTCAAATCAGCTGAAATGAAGGAAGAGGTTGAAATAAAACCATTCGATGAAACACAAACACCAGCTAGTGTTCCTCCTAAATTTGCGCGCAATAAGATGAAAAAAGCGTTCGGACAAGTACCGAATACGAGTTATTATGAGCTAGGGCGCTTACAAATTCAAAAAGTGAATGGTGAGTATGTTTATATTGCACCAGTTGAGTTCTCTGGTTTCTTTAAATGGATGAACGGCGGGTCGACTCCTGGTTACTTTATAATGAGTGCAACGGATTCGGCAGATAACCCTAAATTTGTTAAGCAGGAAATGAAGTATGTTCCTTCTGCGTATTTAAATTCAAATTTAGAGCGTCATATACGTTTACAACATCCATTCCTTGTTTTTTGCGGAGATGTACAACTTGAAATAGATGATGATGGTAAACCATACTACATCCGTTCATATGGTGAGTTTATCTCAGCACGTAATGGCTTCGATGTAAAAGGGATCGTGCTTGTAGATGCGCTAACAGGAAAATCAGAAGTTATTAAGCTGGAGGAAGTCCCAGAATTTATTGATGGAGCGGTTTCTCCAGAGACAGTAAGCTTACAAAATAGTTATTTCGGTAATTATGTACATGGATTTTGGAACACTCAGTTTGGTAAGAAAGATGTAAAACTTCCTTCTGATGAGGGAACAGAGGCAAATGTTAGCCCAATTTTTGACGAGAAGGGCGATATGTATTATTTCACAGACTTTACGAGCCCTAAAGAGGGTGTCGATTCAATGCTTGGCTATTCCTTAACAAATGCACGAACAGGTCAAGCAACCTATTATACTGGAAATCAAGACGCTTCTTACATGGATTCACAAGGTAACTTGCAAATTATCGAGAAGAAATTTATAGAGAAAAAATGGTCTGGAGAAATGCCAGTGTTGTATAACTTTTATGGCGAAGCTAGCTGGCTAACAGCGGTACTTGATTCAAATGGTTTCTTACAAAATTATTTCATTGTATCTGCGGCAAATCCTGAAATTTCCGTATATGCGACAACTCCTAAAGAGGCATTAAAATTATATAAAACAGCCTTAAGTCGCGGTGGAACTACAGTCGAAGGAAGTTCACATGCGGAAGAGAAAAATGCAAGTGGAAAGGTGCTTCGCGTTTACAAGGAACGTCTCGGAGACTATACAGTTGTATCATTTTTACTAAATAACGGTGAAAACTATTTAGTAAGCTCAGAAACAGAACCGCTTGCAATTTATTTGCAAGAAGGTGATGAGGTCATTCTCACTTATGGTGATACGGGAGAGCAATTCTTACCAGTTCGATCAATGATTATTAAAGGATTACAATAAAAGAAAAAAGACGATCTTTGTAGCTTAGTACTACTTGATCGTCTTTTTTATGTTGGTTGAGATTCTATATAGTGAAGCATCTTTTCCTGATGATTAGTATAAAGTGCTTTTGCATGATCGTTTAACGCAAATATTTCATGAATGTACCCTTGAAGTAAATGTTGTTCATATTCAAAATCAGAATGGTCTTCGTTTTCTACTATATGCGCTAATAAAAGTGCATGTAACACAACGACCTCTAAATTTTGTGTATTTGTAATGAATTTTAAGTTGAGTATGGTAGTATGGGAAACGAATTGATTCACATAATCAATAGCATTCTTATAAACAGCTAAGTCGATCTGTGGTTCAAGTCGTTTACTTAATAGTGTACAATTATTATTTAAGTCTTGAATTTTTAAAAATAAACCTCTTATACTTCGCTTATGTTGCTGTTCTAAAGTACGAGCAAGATTTTTATCGACATAGGACATTTATACATAACTCCTTTCCACATAGTGGTCATCTATTAGTATTAATGGAATTATTTAAAAAGAAAAGAGTCTTTTTGTTTAATTTATACCTAGATTTAACTTCTCCCACAAAAAAGTCTCTTACTTTAAACGTGAAAAACAATGTACTTTCTCATTTAATCAGCTATTGAACAAAGTTTGATCAAAACGATAATTCAATTATTATATAGGAAGCTTTTCAACGAAATGAAAAAATATAAATATTTATTAGAAAAAGTATTGACCTTTTTAAAATACGGGTGTAATATTATACAAGTCGTTAAGACAGCTACTAAAAAACAACTAAATTAGTTGTTGACATAGAGTTTGCGACATGATATTATATAAAAGTTACTGTTGAAGAAATGGTAACGAAATGAACCTTGAAAACTGAACAAGCAAAACGTAATCAATAAAGTTTTTAGTAGCTAACCTTGAGTTGGTGAACGAAACAAAATTTTGGACATCAAACATGATGCCAGCAAAACAATTTGAGCTAATCAAATTTCTTTTTATGGAGAGTTTGATCCT
>NZ_JBGCCF010000041.1:0-44337 GCF_041262385.1 Lysinibacillus sp. RC46
TGATGTCCAAAATTTTGTTTCGTTCACCAACTCAAGGTTAGCTACTAAAAACTTTATTGATTACGTTTTGCTTGTTCAGTTTTCAAGGTTCATTTGTTTGTCACATTTAAGTGACTTTCTATACTTTAACATGTCGTTAACTCTATGTCAACTATTTGTGTTAGTATTTTTTAGTTGTTGTTGTTTCTTTCGTAACAACGTTTATAAATATATCACCTTAATATTAAGTTTGCAAGTGAATTATTAAAGTAAAACTATTTTAAATAAATCAATTATACCTCTGCATAATTGCGTCCGGAATCGGTCGGAGGCTTTAGGCCAACGTGATGTTGGTTACTCAGTCGCGTGTTGTTGTTGTTGTCGCTTCGCTTTCGCACAGTTAAATTGCCTCAGTACGCGGCGTTCTTAGACCGAGTTCCTCTATTTCAGCGGGTGTACAAACACCCACTGAAAGGAGCTAAAGGGAGTTTCTTCTATAGTATATAAATCTACTACACATGAATGTTATAAGTTCTAAATTAACACTATAAACGCTTATTTAAATTCCTCCTGATTTCTCATATTAGCGACTTCCCTTTTCTACTGCAGAAATTGATGAAGATTTTTTATCAATAAAATTGTTTTATATTTTTATAGTTTTTATAAGAAAAGCACCTACAATTGTTAGTTTCATTTCTAACAATTGTAGGTGCTTTTTATATTTCTATTGTGTATTTATACTTAGCGTACCCATATAAAGTATGCAAGGAAGACAAAGAATAATCCGTACATCATAGGGTGAATTTCTTTTTTGCGACCCGCTAAAAGCATTGTTATTGGATAGAAGACAAAGCCTATTGCGATACCTGTAGCAATTGAGTAACCAAGAGGCATCATGATTACTGTAAAGAAAGCTGGTACAGCAATCTCGAATTTATCCCAATCAATTAAACGTAATGAAGATACCATCAGAACACCTACAATAACTAGAGCTGGTGCTGTTACTGCTGGAGTTACCACAGCAAGTAACGGTGAGAAGAATAATGCTACTAGGAATAGTATTGCCGTTACTACAGCAGAGAAACCTGAACGAGCACCTGCTGCTACACCTGAAGTTGACTCTACATACGCTGTAGTTGTTGATGTACCAAATAGAGAACCAATTGTTGTCGCAAGAGCATCAGCCATCAATGCACGACTTGCACGTGGTAATTTATTATCTTTTACTAATCCTGCTTGTGTTGCAACTGCCATTAAAGTACCTGCTGTATCAAAGAAATCTACAAACAAGAATGTTAAGACAACTACTAAAAATTTAACGTTTAATAAAGAACTAAAGTCATGACGAATTGGATCTAGAGCTACCATAAATGTAGAATCTACACTCGGAATTGCTGAAACAAATGCTGTAGGAGGCTCAATGACACCTGTAATCATACCAACAATTGCTGTTATAACCATCCCTAAGAAAATACCAATACTACGTAGTTTAATAATAAGAATAATTGAAAGAACAATCCCGAATACAGCTAGTAAAGTTGGACCAGTGAATGTTCCTAAAGTCACCAATGTAGCTTTGCTATCTGTTATAATGCCCGCTCCTTGTAAGCCAACAAATGTTATAAATAAACCAATACCTGCTGAAACTGCATATTTAAGTTGTACTGGAATTGCATTAATTACTGTTTCACGAATACCTGTTAACGAAAGAATGATAAAGATAACACCTGAGAAAAAAACACCTGTTAAACCAGTCTGCCATGGAATACCGTACGCTCCAACTACAGTGAAAGCGAAGAATGCGTTTAAGCCCATACCAGGAGCAAGTGAAATTGGGAATTTAGCGAAAATACCCATAATTAGAGAACCGACTGCAGCTGCTAATGCTGTAGCTACGAATACAGCACCTTTATCCATTCCTGCATTTTCTAACATACCAGGGTTAACAGCTAAAATGTAAGCCATAGCAAGGAATGTAGTAATACCACCTATTATTTCGCGGCGATAATTAGTTCCTAATTCATCGAACATGAAATACTTTTTCATTTTAAAGAAATCCTCCGTATGGTCGTCTTCAATATCGAAAACAAAAAAAACACGCTGACTACTCTACTAGTCGCATGTCTACGATACATTTCATCACCATTACTATAGCGTGAAATCAATTAGTGTCTATACATTGGTATATATAACTAAAATCGTAGTCAAGTTATTTACGGTAACTTGGTAGAAACTCACGGGCCTTATCCCCGACATTATACGACGACATATTTAATTTACAATCGTAATATATCATTTCACTTTTCAGATTTCAACCCTATTTCCGAACATTTTTTATAAAAAATACACGAAAGTTCGTGTAAAATCATTATTTAATGTTCACATTTTAAAAAATCGTTGCATAAACAGGTCAGTACTGAACGTTTTAAATAAAAAAATCCCCTAGGATCCATTCGAATTCTAGAGGATTTTAACTTCTTTCAGCAATTATTTTCTGTAGCGAAAGCGAAGCGTCAGCTACAATTACTTTCTGTAGCGTCAGTAACAACACACGACTGAGTGACCAACTTCGTGTTGCTGTCGCTACGTTAACACTGCGCTTTCGCACAAAAAACATATGCATGCCTAAACACAAAGCTGATTCCGCACGCAATTATGCCGAGGCATAATTGATTACATCAATTACAAGAAAACTCCCTTGATCTACATATATTTAATTCATCACTTTACTTTGCAAAAGCTGAATTCTTTTTGCTAATTTTTGTTTCCAATCTTCCGCTAATGCATCAACTGCTTGTATACGTTTCATCGCAAGTGCATCTTTGTTTTTAAAATACACTTCGTTGCAATGTAAAATTGAAATTCGTTCAGGGTGCTTTTTCACTAATTCAATTTTTGAATCTGCACAGATTGTCCCTTCTTTCAGTACACGAGCAAGGAAGCCTGTATAACCTGTTTCAATTAAACGTTTGAGTAATATGTTCGCCTCAGTATATTTATCAATCGTACTACAAGGTACACGTCCTTGGGTAACTTGGATGACAGCATCACCTATTTTATAAATATCACCAATGCAAATTTCCGCTTCCAACATATTCGTTACTGTTAAGTTTTCACCGAATGCTGCTGTCGGCAACGGTTTACCAAGTTCCTGTTCCCATTGTATGTAATGCTCCGCAGGATATAAACAAACGGCACGGTCAGGACCGCCATGATGTTTTTTATCTGCTACATCGTCCCCCTCAAATCCACGAACGGACAAATATACTTCTTGTACTTTTTTTTTTCAATCCCTGTAATCATTGAGCGCCCATTACTATAATGCAACTCTTTCGGCATACCAATAGCAAGTGTGTGAATCATCGCTATATTTTTTTCCATTTCTGTCCCCCCTAAACTAAACAACTACATAGAGTCCTATTTATATTCATTAGTTTACTATACCTAACGCTTCGAAAGTATTATCCTTAAAGAAAGAATTTCAAGGTCTGTAATATATTGCAGCTTAACATCCTCTACTTTCCCAATCCCTAATTCCATAAAAACATACACTCATATACAAAAAAGAGTGGAATTTTCGGATACTTGAAGCACCACAAACCTTTCGGCACTCCATATCCGACCTCACACTCATCCCACACCTGAAGGATTGGGCTTTCCTGTTTGGAAAATCTGTAACAAAGCCTATTTTTTTTGCAACAAAACGAAAAATCATCGTAAGTTCTGAGAAGTGTTGCTACGATTAAAACAGAAAGGAGATCCACATGAAATTCAACTACATTTGGAAAAACAATCAATCATCTTCTGAAATTGAGATTATCAGTAATCCATCGAATAAAGAATTGCTTTCTACAATTGAGCAGCATTTTTTTCAATCTATAACATTAAGCGCAACAGATTTCAAAACAAATCGGCAGGTTATGATTGAACTCAATGACATCGAAGTAATTGAAGCATCTGGTCATTTTAGCAAAGTCTTTTTAATAGATGGTACAGAGCTATTGTTGAATAAGATTTTAAAAGAATTATCTTACTTGGAGTCTTTCGGATTGGTTAGAATCAATAATTCAATGATTTTGAATTTGAAGCAAATACGCTCATTTGCTTCGGGAAGTCATGCTAGATTGGAAGTTATTACAAAACAACAAAATAAGTATATTGTCAGTAGACATTATGCAAAATCTATTAAGGAGAAATTGATATGATAAAAGACTTAAAAAATAGCTTTTTATACGTTTCATTTTTGGGGTTGATTTGGATTGTTTTCTTAATTACTATTTTTAATCTTCACGAAGAAACAGTCAACTTTCTTTACATTTGGAATTTAATTGGTATTAGTGTTCTGATGGGGATTGTTTTTGGTATAGCTTATCCATATTTGTGGAATTACTCAACATTAAAAGTAACATCTAAAATTACTATTAGTACTTTTTTGAATTTCTTCTGTTGCTTAGGAAGTGTATATCTTTTTTCACTGAAAGCATTTGCAATTATCAAACCTTATTTATTGCTAATTTTATTGATAACGTTGATTGGTCATATCATCGGATTTTATTTTTTCTCAAAATATGAAAATAAAAAAATAGCGGATAGTTTGAATAGATCGCTTGAAAATTAAGGAGACTGAAATGAACCTCAATACTAGCTTACAAGTACTATTAAACGATATTGCTCAGAAACAAAAGAAGGGGCTTCCTTTTATAATGGCCTCAATATTTATTTGGGGAGTTATCACAATAATCGCGTTGCTACCTTTAGATTTAATGATAAAAAATATTGGTATTTTATCTTGTGGTGCATTGCTGTTTCCTGTTTCAATTCTTTGTGCCAAAATATTAAATGTTGATTTATTTTATAAAGAAAATCCATTGATTAATGGACTATTGATTGCAACAAACAATCAAATTTTATATTTAATTATTTGTATTCTTCTATTACTTAAAGCACCTATGTGGGTCTTACCTGTATATGCAATTATTTACGGTGCACATTTATTACCGTATTCATTCTTTTATCAATCAAAAAATTATCGATATAGTTCAATATTTATTTGTATAGCTATTTTGACAAGTGTAATTTTCTTCCATTTAAATATTATTTTTGTCCCTCTTATCGTAGAAATTGGTGTACTTTTCTTATTTTTAATGCTAAAAAAAGAAATAAAAAGCTAGTCTAAAAAAAATCAGACTAGCTTTTTATTCGAAATCAAATGAGGGGATTATTCCCACTCAATAGTTGCAGGTGGCTTAGATGTAATATCGTACAGCACGCGGTTAACGTGTTTTACTTCGTTTACTAGGCGAACAGAGATTTTCTCTAATACATCCCAAGGAATGCGTGCCCAATCAGAAGTCATACCGTCGATAGATGTTACCGCACGGATACCGATTGCGTAGTCATACGTACGCGCATCGCCCATTACGCCAACTGAACGGATGTCAGGTAATACCGTGAAGTATTGCCAGATGTCGCGATCAAGACCAGCTTTTGCGATTTCTTCACGTAAGATGAAATCAGATTCACGTACGATTTCTAGTTTTTCTTCTGTTACTTCACCAAGTACACGGATACCTAGACCTGGACCTGGGAATGGTTGACGCCAAACGATTTTTTCGTCAAGGCCAAGCTCTAATCCTAGTGCGCGCACTTCGTCTTTAAATAATGTGTTAAGTGGCTCAATTAATTTGAATTGCATGTCTTCTGGAAGACCACCAACATTATGGTGAGATTTAATAGTTTGTGCAGTTGATGTTCCAGATTCAATGATATCTGTGTAAAGCGTACCTTGTGCTAGGAAGTCCATTCCTTCAAGTTTAGCTGCTTCTTCATCGAATACGTAAATAAATTCGTTACCGATAATTTTACGTTTTTGTTCTGGGTCAGAAACGCCTGCAAGTTTATCCATGAAACGTTGACGTGCATCAATTTTAATAAGATTCATGTCGAAGTCTTCTGTGAATGTTTTCATAACTTGCTCAACTTCACCTTTACGGTTTAAGTTGTGGTCAACGAACATACAAGTTAGTTGGTCGCCAATTGCTTTATGAATTAGAACAGCAACAACTGATGAGTCTACACCGCCAGAAAGTGCACATAATACTTTTTTGTCGCCTACTATTTCGCGGATTTTTGCGATTTCAAGTTCAATGAAGTTAGCCATTGACCAATCGCCTTTTGCTCCACAAATGTCGAAGACGAACTGACGTAATAAGTCGTTACCGTATACAGAGTGACGTACTTCCGGGTGGAATTGTACTGCATATAGTTTACGTTCAACATTTGCCATTGCAGAGACCGGGCAAGCAGCACTTGTTGCGATTACTTCAAAACCAGCAGGAACTTCAGTTACATGGTCACCGTGGCTCATCCAAACGATTTGTTCAGTTGGTAAGTTACCGAATAACTTGTTTGAAGCTGTTACTTTAATTTCCGCTTTACCATATTCACGTGTTTCAGCACCTTCAACTTTACCACCTTGCGTATGTGCCATTAATTGCATACCATAGCAAATACCTAGGATTGGTAAGCCTAATTCGAAAATAGCTGGGTCTACATGGAAGGCATTTTCATCATAAACTGAGTTTGGACCACCTGAAAAAATAATACCTGTTGCGTTCATACCTTTAATTTCTTCTGCTGTAATCGTATGAGGATGTAACTCACTGAAAACACCAAACTCACGGATACGACGCGTAATCAATTGGTTAAATTGGCTACCGAAATCAAGAACGACGATTTTTTCTTGCTCTAATAAAGGGTTTGCTGACAATATTTCCACCTCTTCTACTATTTTTAAAGGACTTTTCATATGTTCAAAGAAAAACGCGTATGAAAGTAAAAACTTCCTACGCGTTCATAAGCTCTAATTTATAAAGGCGAATGCGTAGCAAAGAAAAGTGATTTACTAACCTTCTCACCTAACCAAAACATTCACCTTCATAGAGAAATCATTTACGGTGATTTCGTAGAAACATCCGAACCTTATTATCGAACTTATATGAAAGCAATCCTCATCATATATAATTTTTTTCATTTTACTCTTTGTACCCATCAAAATCAACTGATAGTGCGATTGATTAAATTTTCCCAACTTTCTTTCAGTTTCATAAAATCAACCTCTTGTTTATCTTTGCCATAAATATGTTGTTCATATACAGCAGTCAGTTTTTGCATCTCTTCCGTCTCTAGCGACTCATCTACTCTTGTAGCAAATGCACGTAATGTTTCGCCATCTTTTCGGCGTAATCCAATACGAGATAATTGCTTCGTTAAAACATGATATGAAGCATCAAAATTTGTCCAGTCCGCTTCTTTATTACGAAATGCTCGTACTTGCATTTTAGGTATCCACGTTTTACGTTGCATAAACAAAGCAATGCCACCGATGATCATCAAAATGCCTAGAGCAATCCATACATAAGTAAGCTTTTTCATCCATGTCCAAACAGAATCAAAACTAAACGACGTTGAGCTAGCTTTTTCTTTCTTCGGCTCTTGCTCTTCCTTCTTTGGTTGCTCTTGTTTTTTTTCTGGTTGCAGTACTTGCTCCTGCTGAGGAGTGTCTTGCTCAATATCATAATTGATATTGATATTTCTAGAAAATCCAATTGTCGGTTCAAACTCCATCCAGCCTGTTCCAGGTACATATGCTTCGACCCATGAGTGTGCATTATCATTTGTAATTTGATACTCCTGTAAACCATCTGTTATTCGACCTGGCTTGCCTGGTGCAAAGCCTTTCACCCAACGTGCGGGTATCCCCGCCGAACGTAGGAGGACAACCATTGATGTTGAGAAATTATCACAGTAGCCAATTTTAGTATCAAATAAAAACTGATCAACATAATCTTGACCCTCAGCCGGAATTGCTACTTCTTTTTTATCGTATCTAAAGCCATGAGATGAAAAATAACTTTCAACTGCTTTTATTTGATCATATACTGAAGCCTTATCGTGTGTGATTTTTTTCGCTAAATTCACGACACGTGGCGGAAGTGTATTTGGCAATTGTAAAAAACGGTTAAAGGAAGGATCTAATGTTTCTACCGTGGATGCTTTAGACATTTGAAGCTGCTTCATGCTATATTCTGGCTCACTATAAGAAATCGTATAGTTAGATAACAATTTCGATTCACCATTCTGTTGTTCTATTGCTATTTTTTCAGTGTGTTCATCCTGAATAAACAGCGGTGAATCTTGGGCAGTAACAGATATCATGCCATACGTTTGCAATAAAAATGGCATTGGAGTAGCAATGTCTATTTGAATTTGACGTTCTTTTTCTCGAGATCCAACTTGTAACGAAGTTTGGATAGGGCTATTAGTTTGGTAAACATTTTTACCAAAGTTCCCCTCCGAAAGAATCCAGCCCTTCGAAGTATAAGTATCCTTTGTATCTATACGCCAATAATGGCGATCACGAGAAGTTGCAGTAAAAATTAGTGTATTATCACCTTGAAACGGTCCTCCTAATCGGCTATCATCCTCGCTGTAACCAACTGTTTTTGCACCTGTTCCATAGCCCCCTTGCCCTGCAACCCCTTTAATAAAAGGCACTGGATCAGCCCAGGTCGGTCCTGTCTTAGGTAAAAAGAATGCCACTGAACTAACAAGCATTACCGAAACGATCATCGGAATAACCAGTTTCCACTTTCCTATTACATTGCTCGGTGCATCTGTTTGAAGCCATAAGCTTTTAACAAAAAGCAAGCCTGTCATTATTAATCCAAGTACAAGTACTTTAACAATTGCTACCTTTCCATCATAGTCACTAAACGTATCTAGTGTGGCAATAAAGAATACCGTTAACGCGAAGAAATAGAATATATTTTTCCGCACAGTTATCCAGTGATGAATTAGGTATATTAACATCCAAATAAGCGCAAGGAATAGCACCGTTCTAAATGTATCCGATACTTGTCCAAAATCGCCCGAAAGAATGGTCGTCATATTCCATTTCCATTCATGCATTAGAAATGGTATTGTCTGTCCTGAAAAAAAGGGACTTTCACTATAAACAAACACTATAAACCAAGTAATATAACTAAATTTCACTAATCCCGATAATAATGGATGTATTTGAAATAAGCTGAGTATCAATGCTAGACCGATAAACACTAAAAACAAATGAACCAAGCCTGTATTTGTCAGCTGCATTACAGGAATAAGCCATTCACGTAAAATCAGAAAAATTATTACGTATGCTATTGCTAATTCTATAAAATTTCCTAGTGATTTTTTCACGGCTTCATCACCTCCGTGAACAGATGGTAATAATCTGTTGGATTTACATGTACAACTTTAATTTGCCTATAACGCTTCGCCAACTCTGATTGCATAGGTGGCTGCTCTGCTACTACAAAACAAATACAGCTTTTCACCATATTGGCTAGAGAATAAAGTAATTCATCTGATACTTCACTCGTAACATATAGTAATGTTGCAACATGCTTAAACACTTGCTGCTCTCGTAATTGAAATTTGACCGTTTCAGCAGGTTTTATAGCAGCTAAATGATGCATTACTTGATCTAGCTGCTTATTACCTTGGATAATCGGAAAGACCTTCGTTTTCGAACCAGCTGAAACAAATGAAATATCTCCACGTTCTCCGACAATTGTTTGTAGCATCGAAGCTACAAGCTCAATTTTTTCTTCAAATAACGGAGATTTTCCAGCATGAAGTACCAACATTAACTCCTGCGATTGACGATCTTCAAATTCCTTAGATTGCAATGTTTGTGTTTTCGCAAATGATTTCCAGTGAATCCACGAAAAACGGTCACCTGGAACATACTCACGTAAGCCAACAGCCATGGATGTATCCTTAACAATTGAATAAGGTGACATCATTGTACCAACATCAAATTTTGTTTGAAGCGCGGCATACTTCATCTCACGTACTCTCGGGTAAACTAAAATGACTTGTTCCTTTTCTGCCGCAACTTTCTTTTTTGCCCAGCCAAAAAAATCACAGAAAACAATATTAACACCTAAGTAACGATGCTCGCCACGGGACATATTTTCCAACACGTAATCCCAGCTAAATTTTTTCCCGAAGCCAACGAACTTAATGCTATTCGTTCCTTGCACCCTCGATTGAACAAGGGCTTCACTGTTCACAAGTTCCTCCATCATCATATAAGCAAACGGAAAGCGTGTTTTTCGTTCCACCGTAATGGTAACCTTAGCAGATTGTCCACTCTCTACATGGGATGGCTCAATTTTGCGTTCCACTAGTAAAATATCTTCTTTCACCAGTAAGAAAATAAATGCGTATAACAAAAACGGACTAACTGTAAAAAACACAAACCAGCTGACAAACCCACCTTGGAACATGGCATAACAAAACGTTATGATCATTAACAAAGATACTAATAAGAAATGTTTACTTTTTTCCATTAAAGCTCGCCATTTCTTCATTGCTCAGCAAACCTCTTTGTCGGCACAGGTGTTTTCGCAATAATTCGCTCAATAATTTCCTCTGCCGTAACGTTATCGTAACGGGCATCTGGTTTTAATACTAGACGATGGCTAAAAACAAATGGTACTAAATATTGAACATCATCAGGTGTAACATAGCTACGCCCTTTTATAAATGCATAAGCTTGTGAAGCTTTCATTAAAGCAATCGTTGCGCGAGGACTTACGCCTAAATATATATAGCTATTTTCCCTTGTTTGAGTCGCTAGTTCGACCATATAGTTTTTGACCGAATCTTCAACATACACACCCTGTACAAGCTCCTGCAATTCATTTAATTGCGCAGCTGTTAGCACCGCTTCAATTTTTTCAATTGGTTTACCATGTTCAGCACGACGAAGTATTTCTACTTCTTGACCTCTTGAAGGATAGCCCATTTTTATTTTCAGTAAGAAACGATCCAGCTGTGCTTCTGGTAACGGATATGTTCCTTCATGCTCAATTGGATTTTGAGTGGCCATAACGAAAAATGGTTGATTGATTGTTAAGGTTTTACCATCAATCGTGACAGATGCTTCCTCCATCCCCTCAAGTAAAGCAGATTGTGTTTTTGGAGACGTACGGTTAATTTCATCAGCTAAAATGACATCCCCCATAATCGGACCAGGTCGAAACTCAAATTCCAACGTTTTTGGATTATAAATAGATACTCCTACAACATCAGACGGTAATAAATCAGGTGTAAATTGAATCCTTTTAAACTGTGCATCAAAGGATTTTGCCAGCGCTCGCACCATCATCGTTTTACCGACACCTGGTACGTCCTCAAGCAAGACATGCCCCCTTGCCAGCAAAGCTACTATGCTGAGCTCTGCAACCTCTCTTTTGCCTATCATTACTTTTTCTATATTTTCTAATACACCTTGTATTTGTGAATTCATAAATCAAAAAACCTCCTATTTCAATTCCAGCAATTATTTGAATTGCATGACAACTTCTTTAAGAATAACGAAATATGTTTAGTAACACAATTAGTATGAAACATTCATCTATTGCCTCATCCCTATAGCTCGAGCACTTAGCGAAAAAAATAATAATACTTCAGCATGAAAAAGAAGGCTTGTCTGAATACAATTCAAACAAACCTAACTTTTAGTATAACGTCATTACCTATCAAAATGTTACAGATTTAATTTTTTTAACCATAAATTCTCTAACGAAGATGAATTTTCTTGTAAAAGTATTTCCTCTAATTCACCAGAAAAAAGGATATTTCCTTCATGTAAAACTAACACATCGTCCGCTACTTCCTCCGCAAAAGCAAGCAAATGCGTAGAAAAAATTACAGTACAGCCCCTTGCTTTTTCCTCTAGCATCATTTTTTTCAGCTCCGCAATCCAAAAAGGATCAAGACCATTCGTAGGCTCATCTAAAATAAGCAAAGAACCCTCACCAAGCAAACTTTGAGCGAGATTAAGCCGTTGACGCATCCCCTTTGAGAAATGCTTCACTTTTTGTTTTCGAACATCCCATAAAGCTACGCGTCTCAGTACATCTTCCTGTTCCTTTTTGCTAATTTTCTTTAAAGAGGCAAGTAGCTGCAAAATTTCTGCCGCTGTTAACATAGACGGAAAGTCCACATCATCAGGCATATATCGAATAGCTTGTGGTTTATGCCATATTATTTCTCCAGATTTTTGCTTTTCTTGCCCAGTTAGCAGGCGAATTAAAGTACTCTTTCCAGCACCATTTCCTCCTACAAGCGCTAGAATACGCCCCGCCTGTAAAGAAAAGGAGGCTTCATGAAGACCTCTATTATTATCATAGATATTCGATAACTTCTTTGTTTCTAAAAGCATCATCTTCTTTCCCCTTTCTTTAAAAGCAAGCTAGTGTAAGCTAGCGGACATACTATCCAAAGCAATGTCACAGCTACGTAGACTGCGTAACCTAGTGGTGACGAATAAAACTGCGTTACTTTATAAAATGCAGGTCCGAGCACACTAGCCTGATCTGTAAAAATAAAGTAACCAAAGCGCAGCCACTCCACAGGATTAATATGTATCGCTATAATCGTCAGTTTTTGAAGAATATGCCCCGCCACGATCGTTCCAATAGCCATTAAAGCGTAAGAAATTAGCAATAAAAAAATGGACCAAAAGACAAGTGATAACGACAGTGCAAATAATCTTGTTTTTGCAAAAGCTCCTACGGCAATAGCCAATGACACAAAAATGAAGATACATAGCAAAGTTAGAATAATGAAAATAACTGGCAAACGCACTCCGCCAAGAAATCCACCAAGTGCTAAAATTACGCCAAATGCCACGACAACGACTAATAAAAAGGCAAGCACAGAGGCAATATACTTTCCTGCAATATACTGCGTACGCGTCATCGGATATGTCTTTAATAATGAAAACCAGCCTGATTCCACATCACCTGCGATACTCATACTACCGATTGTTAAAATAAACAGAGGCAATAAAAACAACAATACATTTAAAAACGAGGCTGTCTGTCTTGTAAAACCCTCTACATCTGGTAATGCCATTTGCTGTATAACAATGATAGCTGTAAAAACGAATGTGAAAAGTATGCCTACAAGTTGCATCCAACGACTTCTAAGCATTTGCTTTAATTCTAGTTTAATAAACATACTATACATCACTTATGGATCCCCCATTTAAAGTCATGTAAATCCTTATAGGCTAGCAGCTGACCTTCTCCCTCTTTAGTCATCCACTCCTGTGCCGCTTCCTTCGAATCAAGCGCAACTACCCCATAATTCATCGGAGTCCAATAATCCTTGTTGTATACATACACAGCGTTAAAAACGTCAATCCATTCATTTTTTGCTGCATCTTTAATAAAGGCTGCTCCAATCTCAGCTTCCCCATTCGCTTCTATATATTCCATTAGACAGCCGATATCATCAAAAATTTCATAATCACCATTCTTCAACGCAATCTGACCAGCATATGCATTGTGAACTATACTCATATTGCAAATTTTACAAACATCGGTTTCACTAACTATTTCACGAGGCTCATATGTTTTTTCACTACAGCCCATCAAAGCACCGCAACATAGCATTACAATCATCATCCATTTTTTCATTCTGTTATTCCTCTTTTCCATAGCCATAAACTACTTAATGTCAAGAATAAACCTACTAGCATTTGCACCACATTCATCTTGGCCTTCTCGTTCACATGCTTCATCGCCAATTTGGGAGTATTATCAACAAGCATATTCTTTTCAGTTTTATTAATTTGCTGATCCAGCGATGTCAATAAAATGACGCTCGGAGATGCCACGAAATATTGGTAAACAGGCTGGCGTACCATCCATTGACCAAAGCTCGACACAGCCACATATGGAATATCACCGATACCATTGTCTTTTAAGTCAATCCCTGAGTAATCATCATAATAATTATTTACTAGTCGAAAGCCTTGCTTATCGGAGCGCGCAGTTAAAATGTTACCTGTAAAGTTATTACTACTAGCCATTGTGTCGTCACTTACCTTTGTACCTTCAATGGCTGTTTGGTTCATCTGAAAATCATTTGTTTCAATTCGGATATTTGAACTTTTCTGCATTGCCACACCAGTTCGGTTATTTTTAATCGTGTTATGTTTAATTTTGGCTTGCTGTACATCATACAGCAGCATACCGTAGCCATTAAAATCAAAATGATTAGCTACTATATTATTCTCAAGGAATATATCTGTTGTCATCATAATCATAAGGCCAGTCACATTCTGAGCATATGTATTGAAAAGTGCTTCAACATCACTCGTATACATAAAGTGTGTACCGTAACGACTGCTCGTCACCTTATTACGTTGAACAACAATATGCTTTACCTCTTCTACATAAATTCCGTCCTGCACTTGCTCAACAGTATTGCCTTCGATGGTAATGTCCTCACTCTTATAAATAGCCACCCCATTACCTTTTTTGGAATAATGACCTTCGATACCAGTCACATTGATATCATGTATGTGTACATTTTTGGAAAGTTGTATATGGACACCTGTATGAACATCTTTAATTTGTAACTTACGTAACTCAAGTCCATCTACAGTACTGGCTACAATCGCTTTATTTTTCCCTGATAACGTTATATTTTCCACAGTGACATTAGCAGTGTTTTCAATTCGGAGTGTAGGGTTGCCTCTTTCGCCGATAAGTTCCGTTCCCTCTTCACCTTGTAGTGTTATCGGTTTTGTCACAATAAAATTACCTTGGTAACGACCAGCAGGAATATGAACGACCTCCCCAGGCTTTGCTACATTAATGGCTTCCTGTACATTAAAATCGGCGTGCACTGTCTGACTCATAAATAGAAAAAATAATAAGGCAAACCCTATTTTTTTCACCAATCCTTACCTCCCAGTTCAGCACGAAAAGACTAGAGGAATTTCCCCTAGTCCATTCGATTAATGACCATGACCATCAGGTTTCTTTTCTTCCATATGCATAGAATCAGATTCACCTTTGGCTTCTTTTTCAGCTTTTTCTTTCATTTTCTTATTACGACGCTCTAATGCATCGTCTTTAATTTTTTGTAATTCCTCTACATGTGCAGTTGGATTGTCAGCGATATATTTGTCTGCATCAGCTTTATCTTTGAAATAAATATATCCCCAATTCATCGGAGATTTTAGGTCGGTTTTAACGATCGTTGCATCTTCAACCTTTACCCAATCTTTTGTGATATGATCACGTACAAATTTTTCGTTCTTTTCATTATTTGCAACCTCGGCATTTACTAAACAACCTATGTCATCATAAAAGGCAATTGTCCCATCCTCTTTTATTGCTTGAGTAGAGAATTCACCCATATCTTCGTCTTTCAAATACACTTTCATATTACACATTTCACACATTGTACCTTCTTTTGGTTCTTGTAAACGCGGATCCACTAAAGAAGCGACTTGTGTAGTTTTATCCTTTGCTTCTGCTTCACTTGTTGTAACATCTTGCTTAGACTCTTCTTTCTTAACTTGATCTTTTTCTGTACCACACGCCGCGAGTAAAAGTAATGCTGCAAATGCAGGTAACCATATTTTTTTCACAATTGCTTCCCCCATTATTTCGTTTTTTCTGTTTCTATTACATACTTTACAGGTAAGTTGTGAAATAAGTTAAAAATCGCTGTGAAGTATTGGAAAAATTACCTTGAATATTCATTGAACATCTTGACTTCAAATATTTTGAATAAAAAATATATTATTTCCATTTTCTACAACTTATATTCAGGATTAATTAAGGTCCTATTAATAGCTCTTCGGCACAACAAGGGGTTGATTTCCGTTCCGACTGGGCGCTTTGCCGCTGACGCTTCGCTTTCGCGCAGAGCAGAGCTTCCTGGGGGCGTCCGATGAGCCGCTTCACTCGCGTTGCTCGCTCCAGGGTCTCGGGCCAACAGATGTTTTTTTCGCGAAAGCGTAGTGCTAACGAAGCCACAGCAACAAGATGTTTTTTGTGCGAAGCGTAGTGCTAACGAAGCGAAACAACAAATGATTTCTTGGTCTACAGGAAAAGGTATAGCTTGAAACGGAAATCATACTCATTTAAAGTCTAAAAAAACTCTCTACATCCAGAATGATGTAGAGAGTTTGATTTACGATGTTATATAGAAGAACGGTAACTATTGAGAAGCTTCTTTTGCTTGCTGACAAGACTTAACTTAACGGCAGTTTCATTTAATTCATTGCGTATTTGTAAATTGTAAGCACTGTCCACATAACTAGCTGCTATATTATTAGGACGTTGCTGCTGAATTTGTCTAGTTTTACCGATATTCTTTTTATCTTTATTCTTTTGCAGACTATTTTTAAACTGTCGTTTCGGATTTTGTCCAAAATTATGACTTAAATCCCCAGCATGTAAATACTGTTGTTCGTTACGAAATATACTACTAGTCGTCGAACTTACTCTAGAAGTCCTCATATATAATTACCCTCCTTTACTTTTTATCAACTTTGTAGGTATATATATCGACATTATATGCTTGAACTTAATAATACAGAACCAAATTGCTTAAAAAAAATAGAAAAGAGCTATAAGAAAAAATATTTTCCACTTTTTCTCATAACTCTTTTCCTAAATATTACTCATAGCGTGGGGTTGATTTCCGTTCCGGCTGGGCGCTTTGTTGCTGACGCTTCGCTTTCGCACAGAGCAAAGCTTCCTGGGGGCGTACGATGAGCCGCTTGGGCCAACACGATGTTGGTCACGAAGGCGTTATCACAGGATGTGATGCTTTTAGCCTTCGTTCCCCTATCTGCTCGCTCCAGGGTCTCGGGCCAGCACGATGCTGGTCACGAAGGCGTTATCACAGGACGTGATGATTTTAGCCTTCGTTCCTCTATTGCTGATCCCCAAGGAGTCGCCTAGCCTCCACTCCAATCAACTTATATGCAATGGGATATTTTTCAATAATTATCATTTATCTTTAAGTGATGAACCTTATAAATATCACTTCCAAAAATCATCAAATATTGTAATTGGCATATGACGTTTGTGCTGTGAACGTAAATAGTGCCCTTCTAATGTTTTACGAGCATCTTCAGGGATTTCCTTCCCCTCCAAATAATCATCAATTTGGTCATACGTTAAACCAAGAGCTACTTCATCTGGTAATGAAGGTCGATCTTCCTCTAAATCCGCAGTTGGTACCTTTAAATATAAATGCTCCGGGCAATCAAGCGCAGCTAGTAACTGCTTACCCTGACGCTTGTTGAGACGGAAGATTGGCATTAAATCCGCACCACCATCCCCAAATTTTGTGTAAAAACCTGTAATTGCCTCCGCAGCATGATCGGTCCCTAGCACAACAGCATTATTCATAGCAGCAATAGAATACTGCACCTTCATTCGCTCACGTGCCTTTTCGTTCCCTTTGGAAAAATCGCTTAGTTCAATACCTGCATTCGTTAATGCTCTAACACTTGCATCGACTGCATCTTTAATGTTGACCGCATAAGTCTTCGTAGGTTTTATATAGTCAATCGCATCCTGACAATCCTTTTCATCCACTTGCACACCATATGGTAAACGAACAGCCCAAAATGAGTACTTCGCTTCTCCCACCTCGGCATTTAATTCATCAACTGCAAGCTGCGTTAATTTTCCAGTTAACGTGGAGTCTTGACCACCTGATATCCCAAGAACAAATCCCTTTACAAAGCTATAGCGACGCGCATATTCCTTTAAAAAATCAATGGATTTGCGAATCTCTTCCTGTTCATTAATAGTAGGTAACACACGTAATTCCTTAATGATTTCTTGCTGTAATGTCATTTTGTCCTTCACTCCTTACGCTTTACAATCGATTGACCATTTCACTTACTTCTTCAATATTACGCATTTTATTATTCCAGCATTTTTGGCTTAAATCGACTGGGTATTCCTCAGGATTCATGGCACGTTTATATTCATCCCATAACAATTCTAAATTATTAGCTGCATAATCACGCATTTCTTCCAAAGTAGGATTTTGATAATGTATTTCTCCATTTTTAATCACATGATGATGTAAATCCTTAGCTTCAAAGTTTGTTACAAATTTTGATACGAATGTATGAACAGGGTGGAACATTTTAATTTTTTTCTCTGATTGAGGATTTTCATCTTGCATCGTAATGTAATCTCCCTCGGCCTTACCATTCTTTCTATCAATAATGCGATATACATTTTTAAGACCTGGCGTCGTTACCTTTTCAGCATTCGCTGAAATTTTTATCGTATCTTCTAATTGCCCATCGTTATTTTCAATAGCGACCATTTTATAAACAGCCCCTAAAGCTGGTTGGTCATATGCAGTAATGAGCTTTGTACCAATTCCCCACGCATCAACTTTTGCACCTTGAGCTTTTAAGTTTAAGATCGTGTATTCATCTAAGTCATTTGATACGATAATTTTAGCGTTCTGGAAGCCTGCCTCATCTAACATACGACGCGCTTCTTTTGACAAGAAAGCTATATCCCCACTGTCTAAACGAATTCCAATAAAATTAATTTTGTCACCAAGCTCTTTAGCCACTTGAATCGCTGTTGGCACACCCGATTTTAACGTATTGTAAGTATCTACAAGGAATACGCAATCACGATGACGTTTTGCATAGGAATGAAAAGCATCATAATCATTTTTATAGGCCTGTACAAGTGCATGTGCATGTGTACCTGATACTGGTATATTAAAGAGTTTACCTGCTCGAACATTACTAGTTGAAGCAAAACCACCAATAAACGCCGCACGCGTTCCCCAAATTGCTGCGTCCATCTCCTGAGCACGTCGTGTGCCGAACTCCATCGCCACTTCATTTTTTATAATTTGTTTAATACGACTAGCCTTTGTTGCAATCAAAGTTTGGTAATTCACAATGTTAAGTAATGCGGTTTCAATTAGTTGCGCCTCCACTAAAGGCGCTTCAATGCGAATAATTGGTTCATTAGCGAAAACAGTTTCTCCTTCCACCATAGAATACATATCCCCTGTAAAGCGAATATTTTTTATATACTCGATAAAATCCTCTTTATAACCAACCTCTTTACGTAAATACGTTATGTCCGAATCAGTAAAACGAAAATCACGTAAATATTCAAGAATTCTCTCTAACCCCGCAAAAATTGCATAACCATTGCCAAAAGGTAATTTTCTAAAATATAGTTCGAAAACTGCTTTTCTATTATGTATACCATCAGCCCAATATGATTCTGCCATATTGATTTGGTACAAGTCCGTGTGTAGCGCTAAGCTATCATCTGCATAGTTTGATCTCACAAGAAACCCCTTCTTCCGCTTTGATAATTAGTCCTAGTATACACTATATACCCAAATTCTTGCGTATTACATCATCCTACTTTAATGTTAGATTTCCTCACATGAATAATCAGAAAATTTCGAATCGTACATATTTTAGACACATTTTTTAGTACCGCTTTCATTCCCCTTTTAAAAACCTTTTCAGCAAACTATTACGAAAGACGAAATATACCCTGTGATAAAACATAACATGAACATTCAGAAAAATATTGCGCAGTTTTTCATAGCGTTTTAACATGTAAATTAAATTTACTCAAGGAGCTGATATTGATGAAAAAAATAGAAGCAATCATCCGCCCCGAAGTTTTCGGCGCTGTCAGAGACGGACTTGCACAGGAAGGTATCGCAGGGCTCAGTATTACAGAAATTGCTGGCTGCGGTCGTCAATTAGGGCGTACAGGTTTATTTCGCGGAAATACCTACGAAATTGAATTTTTACCGAAGTTGAAATTAGAAATGATTGTTGATGATGAAAAAGTAGATCCTATTGTTGATGTTTTGTTACGTAAGGCAGTAACCGGCAAGGTCGGTGATGGTAAAATATTCATTTATCCAGTAGAACAAGCAATTCGTATCCGCACAAAAGAAGTCGGATCAATTGCAGTAGAATAAGGGGGCGATATATATGGATGAAATAACATTATCTATAAATTTAGTTTGGATGATGCTCGGTACAATTTTAGTCTTCTTTATGCATGCAGGATTTGCGATGGTTGAAGCTGGCTTTACACGCTCAAAAAACGCAGTCAATATTATTATGAAAAACTTCCTAACTATTTCACTTGGCGGTATTGTCTATTTTCTTTGTGGTTACGCTATTATGTTTGGTGATACGGCTGGTGGCATCTTCGGTTCAAGTGGCTTTGCCTTAAATGGTGTAAATGATCTTTCCTTCTTTATTTTCCAAACGATGTTTGCAGCAACTGGAGCAACGATTTTATCAGGAGCAGTAGCAGAACGTACTAATATTTTTGCTTATATCGGAGTTATTATTCTTATGTCATCATTTGTTTATCCTGTTGTTGGTCATTGGGTTTGGAGTGGCCAAGGTTGGTTAACAAATCTTGGTTTTATCGATTTTGCTGGATCTACCGTTGTTCATTTAACAGGTGCAGTTGCGGCATTTGTAGCTGCGGTAATGGTCGGTCCTCGTCTCGGTAAATATGAAAACGGTCGTGTTAACGTTATTACAGGACATAGTATTCCATTAGGAGCTTTAGGCGTTTTTTTACTTTGGTTTGGTTGGTTTGGCTTCAATGGCGCTTCAACATTAGCCGCTGACCCTAAACTTGTTCCTAGCGTAATCGCAAATACATTTTTCGCTGCTGCTGCAGGAGTTGTGGTTACTGCCCTTTATACTAAATTTCGATATGGCCATATCGATGGCTCACTCACATTAAACGGTGCTTTAGCAGGGCTTGTAAGTATTACCGCTGGTGCCGCTAATGTTAGTATTGTCGGTTCAATCAGTATCGGATTAATTGCTGCTCCATTATTGGTCGAGGGTGTCCGCTTTATTGAATGGAAATTAAAAGTCGATGATCCTGTTGGTGCGATCGCTGTCCATGGTATCTGTGGTATTTGGGGTACTCTAGCAGTTGGTTTGTTTGATATTGGTGGTCAAGGATTATTTTACGGGGGAGGTTTTGGCCTATTAGGAGTGCAAGCCGTAGGGGTTATTGCTACAATTGCCTGGGTTAGCATTTCAGTAGCAACTGGTTTACTTATTATAAAAGCATTTGTACCATTACGTGTTTCTGCTGAAGAAGAAGTCACTGGCCTAGATGTCACCGAACATGGTGCTCCGGCTTATGAGTTTCAGGATATCTTCAAAGGCTCTGCCGTACGAGGAGAAACATTTGCCCAACGTTTAACTCATTTCGGTAAAACAAATAACAATGTCCACGAGGAACATATATAGTGTTCAATAAACTTCTGTTTCTTTAATACAAAAAACAAGAATCTGCAATCCCTTTGGCGAGCTGTTTCCCAACAGGTTATGCAGATTCTTGTTTTAAGCTCTTTCTAGCTCCAGTAAAAATTCTTTCATAGCTAGTCCACTACGAAAGCCTGTTAGCTTACCATCTTTTCCAATTACACGATGACAAGGAATAATTGCTAATATCGGGTTGGCACCGATTGCACTGCCTACAGCTCTTACTGCTTTCGGATTACCAATTCGGTGTGCAATGTCTGAGTACGTTGTCGTTGTACCATATGGTAGCTCCTTCAATGCATTCCATACTGCTAGTTGAAATTGTGTCCCTTTGACATGTACTGGCACATCAAATTCTGTAAGCTCTTTATTAAAATAAGCCTTTAATTGCTTAACATATCGCTGTAACTTTTCTTTATTCTCTTCAAAGCGATAGCCTTTAAATGGCTTTTTTGCCCACACTTCTACCTCTTCAAATGATGCATTCGGTGTCCCTATATACACAAGACCTTCATCTGAAGCAACGATATACATATCACCTTGTGCATATGTTAATGTATCTACATATAATACATCCATTCTCTATCCCCCTTTACTTAATTACTACACACTGCCTGTAAATGACTTTAGCTTCCCTTTGTTTCATGCTACAGTTATTTTACCTATTAGTATAAAGGAGTTTTAACTTTATGAATACTTCATATGAGCCTGCCATTCACTTTAAACAGGTCACCTTTTCATCGAATGACAAAATGATATTAAAATCGCTTACTGGTTCATTCCCAAAAGGAAAAATCACCACATTAGTCGGCCCTTCAGGTGCTGGCAAAACAACTCTACTCAAATTGTGCAATGGACTATTATCTCCTACAGATGGTCAAATATTAATTGATAATCAAAACATTTCTACTTACGAGCCAACCGCTTTAAGAAGGTATGTGAGTATGGCTCTTCAAGCGGCCCCTATGATAGAAGGAACTGTATTTGACAATCTTGCACTCCCTCGTTCGTTACAAGGAGCAAAGCTTACAGAGCAAGAAGCTATCCAATATTTACAAGACGTTGGACTAGATCAAAGCTTTTTACAACGCCCTACGAATAAATTATCAGGTGGACAACGACAAAAAGTCTCTATTGCAAGAACACTTATTAATCAGTCCTCCATTTTATTGCTAGATGAAATCACATCTGCACTAGACCGTCAATCCGTGAAGGAAATTGAGACACTTATTACTACAATTAATAAAAAGTTTAACGTCACAATCATTTGGATCACTCATAATTTACAGCAAGCGCTGACAATCGGACACTATACTTGGGTCATGATGGACGGAGAACTAATTGAAACAGGAAAAAGCTCCTTACTTAACGCACCTAAAAATCCACGTGTCGCTGAATTTGTACAGGGGGTGAATGTATGACGTATACTTCTCTTTCCTTAACGTTAATTTTTGTTTTAATTCCTCTTCTATTGTCAAAAACTTTAAAGCTAGGACTTGAAAAAGATACACTCATCGCTACTATTCGTTCTATTATTCAACTACTTGCTGTCGGTTACATTTTAAAATTTGTCTTTGATGCTCAAAGCTATATTTATATTTTCCTTATGGTTTCTTTAATGGTTATAGTAGCAACACTAAATGCTCGTAAAAAAGGGAAAGGTATTAAAGGTATTACATGGAAAATAGCGCTAACTCTTATTGTAGTAGAATTTGTTACGCAAGGAGTATTGCTTGGTTTTGATATTGTACCTGCAACAGCACAGTATATTATTCCAATTAGCGGCATGATGATCGGTAATTCAATGGTATTATCGGTTCTATTTTTAAACCGTTTTACATCGGAAATTGCAAGTCATCAGAACGAAATTGAGTTAATGTTATCGCTTGGCGGCACACCAAAACAGGCTATTCATCGACAGCTAATGAATGCGATAAAGGCCAGTATGATTCCTACAATAGAAAGCCAAAAAACAATTGGTCTTGTTCAATTACCAGGTATGATGAGTGGCCAAATAATCGGCGGAGCAGATCCTATTCAAGCGGTGCAATTCCAACTATTAATCATTTTCGCCCTGCTAACAGCAGCGACATTATCAAGCATTATGATAGGTTTTTTAAGCTATCCTGCACTTTTTAATGAGCGCATGCAACTACTTGAAGTGAAATAATTGTTATAGTAAAAACAATATTTATTTTCTAAATTGTGCTATAATATAGAAAAAAAAGAAATGCAGTGAGGAGAATGACCATGTTATTACGCGATTTTTTCATCCATTTATCTGAAAACCAACTATTAAATAGTGCTGCAAAAAAATACGGACTAAAATTAGGAGCACAAAGTGTAGTAGCTGGTACAAATATTGAAGAAACGATTGCGAGCATCAAAGAGCTTAACGCACATAAAATCTCTTGCACAGTAGATAATTTAGGGGAATTTGTTTCAACTGAAGAAGAAGCAACAAAAGCTAAAGAGCAAATCCTTGCTGTTATTGAGGCTATTCATGAAAACGGCGTTGATGCACATATTTCGTTAAAGCCATCTCAATTAGGTTTAGATATTGATGTTGATTTTTGCTACGATAATTTATATGAGATTGTAGAAAAAGCAGCAGCATATGATATATTCGTTAACTTTGACATGGAAGACTATGGTCGTTTACAAACATCCTTTGATATGGTCCAAGAGCTATCCAAAACATTTAATAATGTAGGTACTGTTATCCAATCTTACTTTTACCGTGCTAAGGACGATATCGAAAAATTCAACGACTATCGCCTTCGTATCGTAAAAGGTGCTTATAAAGAGCCTGCAGAGGTTGCTTTCCAAGATAAATTAGATATTGATTTAAATTTCATCGAGTTAATCGAATATCATTTACTACATGGTAAGTTTACGTCTATCGCAACACATGACCATAATGTTATTGCGCACGTAAAACGTTTTGTAGCTGACAATAATATTCCACTTGATAAATTCGAATTCCAAATGCTTTACGGCTTCCGTACAGATATGCAAAAAGAGCTTGCAAAAGAAGGCTATAACTTCTGTGTATATGTACCATTCGGCGAAGATTGGTACGGCTACTTTATGCGCCGTTTAGCGGAGCGTCCTCAAAATCTTAATCTTGTTACTAAACAAGTATTTACGAAAAAAACGAACACAGTCCTTGCTGTAGCAGCAGGTGCATTCGTTCTTGGACGTTTAACAAAACGCAAAAAATAAGGTCACATAAAGAAGCCAGAAGCTTAATTAAATATGCTTCTGGCTTTAGTTGTGGATTTTCAAACTCTGCGTGTCATAAAAATAATCAGTGGGGATGAAAAAAGCCCCCCACTGATTAAAGTTTTATATTATTCAACATGTAAAGCAATAGTTGAAACAATTGCTTCTGCTGCATATTCCCATTTACCATCAATAAAACTACCTAATTTTTGCCCAAGTTCTTGTATCATTTCAAGCGTAACCGGGATATCATTCTTCTCTGCTAATGTAGCAAGAAATGGAGCAGATAAACTTGTCCAACCTCCACGGTCAATTTTAATCTCTACTTGCTTTACTTCTCCATTTTCTATATCAATACGGTAGTACAATTGATCATCCGGACGCCAGCTTAAGTGATGGGATATTTGCCCATTTACAACTGTTAGATCATTCTTTTTCGAAATAGAAGCTGGTTTTACATTAAATTCATGACCTAGTACATTTAATTTTTTAATTTCAGGACCGACTAATGCCGCCTGAACAGCTAGATCCATATTACTTTGTAATGGGATAGATGTCTCTGTCTCAACTACTGGATCAACCATATCGTTGCTTGCAGCAAAAACGGCTGAAGGATATGCGCTAGTAACGACAAATGTTGTTGCTAATAATGCTGTTGAAGTTACTTTCATAATTTTGTTCATAATTATTTCCATCCTTCCCATTAAAATGATTACTGTTTTCTAAATTTTATCATTAGTAGTCTAAATATACAATATGCTAATATATTTTTTAAATGACAAAAGGCACTGAATTTAAATAATTCAATGCCTTTTGTCTATTTTTATTCCAAACACTTTCTTAGGTATAAGGATATTCATGATAGGTTCTTAAGCTATTTATTTATTCCATCCTTTTTCTTTAAAGCGTGCAATGGCTTCTATACGATTCCCAACATTTAATTTTTCTAAAATAGTGGAAATGTAGTTGCGGACAGTCCCTGCCGATAAAAATAATTCTGCAGCAATTTCTTTTGTCGTCTTTCCTTCTGCAACAAGTGTCAGTACTTGGCTCTCTCGGTCAGTTAAAGGATTTTCACTATCATCCTCATAGACAAAATCAACGAGTTCAGGCGCATATATTCTTTTGCCGTCCATAATTGTACGAATGGCACTGACCAATTCTTCTATCGGACTATCCTTTAGTAAATAGCCACGAACGCTAGATTTTCTTGCACGTTCAAAATAACCCGGCCTTGCAAATGTCGTTAATATAATCACTTTACAATCAGAACCTGTGCAATGCAGTTCCTCGGCAGCATCCAATCCTGTTTTCACAGGCATTTCAATATCCATAATACAAATATCAGGCTGATGCTCTTCAACAAGCGCCAATGCTTCTTCACCATTTTTTGCTAATCCAACGACCTCCATATCATCCTCCATACTAAGTAATGAACGCAGTGCGCCTAGTAGCATACCCTGATCTTCAGCAATTACAATTCGTATCATGTCGCAATCCTCTTTTCTATATGTTCTTCAGATTTCCTTTGACCTTCTGATGCGTAATCGCCACTGGAATCGACACTGTTAATGTAGTGCCTACTTCACTCTCGATTTTAAAAGAACCGTTTATAAACTCTAACCGTTCTCGCATTCCCTTTAAACCGTTACCCGTTTTCCAAGCTTGCTTTTTGGTGATTCCTTGCCCATTATCACGAACAACTAAATATACTTCCTTAAAATTTTGATGGAAAGCAATTTCACATTTTGTAGCACCACTATGCTTAACAACATTATTAACTGCCTCTTTTAAGCACATGGATAATACATTCTCCACAAGTGGCGGAACTTGTAAAGTATCTTTATCACCTTCAAATACAAACTCCATTTCAGCAGCCTTTAATATTTGAGAAATACGCATAAGCTCGTCCTCAAACCTAGCTGTTCGCATATCCGATACTAATTCACGTACCTCTTTTAATGCGATACTTGCCGTTTGACGAATATCCTTAATCTCTGTTAGAGCTTGTTGTGGATCACGTTCAATTAATCTTGAAGCTAAGTCGCTTTTTAAGCCTATCATCGATAACTTTTGGCCGAGAGTATCATGTAAATCCCGTGCAATACGTTGGCGTTCCTCAAAAACAATTAACTCAGCTATTCGTTCATTAGCAGTCTCAAGCTGCCCCTCTAAATTTTCGCGTTTATTTTTTGCATAAATCGTTAGTGGAAGTAGCACAATCGCTAGAATCGTTAAAACAACAAATGGTAGTTGTGATAAAAACAAGTGTAGCTCAACGAAAAAGCCAACACCCGTAGAGATAACCGTAAAGCCAATATGTAGTCCATACATAATATAGAAGCCAACAGGTTTACGAATATTTCCAATGAAGAAAGCTGTGAAAATCGATAAATACACATAGCCATATAATATGGTCATAACGATATTAATGACCATTTCAAAGCTAATCCACATGTAAACAAGACCGTTTTTCGAATTCATGGAAAACCGATAGAAAATAAAATATAGCATTAAAAATGTAATACCTACTGATATTTCTATATACGATGATTTTCTAAAAATGAAGAAAAACGGTAGGAAACAGAAAATAATCCATAAATATATACTGAGCATTGGACTATTCGGAATAATACTGTGCCATTTCCTCATTATAATCTCACGCTCTTTCCTACTTTTCCCTTATTATAACAAGAAAATTAATTTTATGCCTTGCACATGGTTATTAATGCATTATCCACATAATAACATTCCCCGTAGTAATGGGCTCATTATCATAACGTGATGTTGGATTTCCGTTCCGGCTAGGCGCTTTCCTGGGGGCGTCCGATGAGCCGCTTCACTCGCGTTGCTCGCTCCAGGGTCTCGGGCCAACACGAGGTTGGTCACGAAGGCGTTATCACAGGACGTGATGGTTTTAGCCTTCGTTCCTCTATCCGCTAATCCCCAAGGAGTCGCCAAGCCTCCACTCCAATCAACTGATATACAAGCTACGTATTAAAAATGTAATCCACAACTTTTGATAATGAGCACAGTAATTGCTTCATCCTCAATATATGTTTTATTTACGTAAAACAGCCATCCCTTCGAAGAGATGGCTGAAAAAATTCTACTAAGCAGCAATACTGCTTCTTGCTTTTCGTTTGATTATTTCATTAACTTCTTTAAAGGTTACAAACTTGCCTTGATCTTCATCGTATAACTTATAGCGTAATGATTCTAGGCTTGTACGTAACGTAATAGTCGTTGCAGTGTGTAATGGCGGTATGTCATTATGCGCCTTTTCAAGATTATAGTTCGGTACACGTGGTGCTAAATGATGTACATGGTGGAAGCCAATATTGCCTGTAACCCATTGTAATAGCTTTGGTAATTTATAATACGAGCTACCTTCAACAGCGGCCTTTACATAATCCCACTCTGAGTCATGCTCAAAATAAGAATCTTCATACGTATGTTGGATAAAAAATAACCAAATGCCAAGAGAAGCAGCAACAAACAATGTTACTACATGCACTAATAAAAATGCTTGCCACCCCATAAAGTAAATTAAGGCAACACAGATTCCCGTGATGACTACATTTGTTAGATAAGTGTTAAAACGTTCTTTCTGTTTAGCGTCATTTCGATTACGACGGTTTAAAATTAACACCATAAATAGCGGACCTAAGCCAAACATTACGAATGGATTACGGTAAAAACGATACCATACACGTTGCCCTTTAGATGCTTGTAAAAATTCTTCCACTGTCATCATATCAATATCACCGATACCACGCTTATCTAAGTTCGAGCTAGTTGCGTGGTGAATTGTATGCTCACGTTTCCATTTTTCATATGGGAATGATGTTAACACCCCAGTTACAAAACCAACCCAGTCGTTTGCTTTTTTACTTTTGAAAAATGAACCGTGTGTACAATCATGGAAAATAATAAAAGTTCGTACGACAAATGCAGCAGAAATTACACTTAAGCCAGCTGTCAACCATGGTGAAACATCTACTAACATATAACCAGCTACCCATAGGGCGATTAAAGGTACAATTGTATTTACCATTTGAAAGATACTTTTAGCTGTGTCAGACTTCGCAAATGGCGCTACGTCCTGGCGCAGTTTTTTTGTTTTTTCTCGATCTGTTGCCATTGTTTTTACTCCCTCGTTTCATTTTTTCTTATGACCTCATCATAAAACAAGAGTATAATCATGCAACAGAAGCAAACATCATAAAAAGGATATGACATTTGTCATACCCTTTATCTTTTCGTCAAAAGAATAAACATTAAATAATTTGTATCAATAAACTAAGGTTGATTTTCACTCCGAGTTGGCGCTTTCCGCGGGCTTGGCTTCAATCTCCTCGTCACTTCGTTCCTGCGGGGCTTTCAGCGCAAGCTAATCCCGCAGGAGTCGCCACTCTCCGTGAAAAATCAACAACTCCTCATCATTAACATAAGTAGACAAGCTAATCCAAAAGAATAAAACTATTTATTAAAATACGATACTCCTCTCAAAATGCTGAATGTCGGGGTCAATTATTATTCAGCTTTATGCAAATAAACTAGAGTTTGCCCTCAATATGAAAGAATATGACATGTCATACCCTTCTATACTTTTGGTCCGGTTAACTGTAGCTGATAAAATACAAGATCTAGCCACTGTCCAAATTTATAGCCTGCATTCTTTATTGTACCCGCGTATTCAAAGCCTAGTTTTTCATGTATTTTAATGCTTCCGATGTTTTCACCATCAATGCCCGCTACGAGTGTTTTCACACCTTGCTCTTTGGCAGTTCGAATTAGCTCTTGCATTAATTGTGACGCTATCCCCTTTTGGTAATGATCCTTATGCACATATACAGAGTGCTCCATTGTGTGCTTATAACCTGGATATGGACGGAACTGACTATATGTTGCAAAGCCGGCTACTGTGCCATTTACATCAAACACTAGCAGTGGATTTCCGAATGTTTGCTGCTCCGTGAACCATTGTCTTTTTTCTTCTAACGATTGTGTTTCATATCGATAAACGGCTTTGCTCGTTAAAATAATGTCATTGTAAATATCTAAAACACCAGGTAAATCTTTCTCTTCCATCAATCGAATCATCATGCTCACGTCCTACTTCAATTATGCCGAGGCTTTAACCTCATTACATAAAGTTATACCACTTTTTTCTAGCATTACACATTAAAATATCGAGCATCTGGATGTGCAAAGACAATTGCTGAAACAGAAGCTTCCGGCTCCATCATAAAGCCTTCCGTTAAGTGAACACCAATGTCCTCTGGTTTTAATAAGCCAAACAATTTCTCTTGATCCTCCAAGTTCGGACATGCTGGATAGCCGAATGAGAAGCGCTGTCCTTGATATTTTGCCGCGAAACGATCACGCATTGTAAAATCTGTTGCATCTGGGAAGCCCCATTGATCACGAATTTCTTGGTGCATACGCTCTGCAAAGCCTTCCGCAAGCTCAAGGGCTGTAGATTGTAATGCATGACTTTCAAGGAATTTCCCTTCCTCTTTTAGCTGACGAGCCTTCGTCATAACCCCTTGGCCAGCTGTTACCACCATTAAGGCAATATAGTCCATTTCACCGCTTTCAACTGTTTTCAGGAAATCTGCAAGACATAAAAACGGTTCAACTTGTTGACGTGGGAAGGTAAATCGTTCAATTTCTGTTTTGCTATCTGCTGGATCATAAACGACTACATCATCCCCATCGGCTTGTGCAGGGAAAAACTGATACATACCTGATGGTTTCAATAGGTCCCTTTGTAAATAATCGTCGACTAACTCTTTTAACTCCGTTGCTCTTGCATCGCCAGCATCAAGTAATTGCTGTACTTGACCTTTTAAGCCTAGGTGATGTCCTAGTAATGTCCGCATATTAACATATGGATATAAATGCGAAACAGCATATCCTCTCTTTACATGGCGTCGCACATCTGCTGGTAGAAAGACAGACGATTCCTTTATTGTACGTACAGGCTTTACTGTTACTTCTTTTGTAGGGCGAGCCGCTCTTTTTTCGTCTGCCTCTAAGCGTTTTTCACGAGATTCCTTAATTTCAGCTAAGAAATCTGCACGTGTATCTGTCCCCATTAGCCGATTTGCCTGCTCTAATCCTTGCATCGCATCCTTTGAATAAATGACAGGTCCATTATATTCGCCAGCAATTTTTGTTTCAGTAAAGCGACGGGATAATGCCGCTCCCCCTACTAAAATAGGTACGTCAATTCCCGCTTCTTTAAAATCCTGAGCTGTAATAACCATTTGCTGTGCTGATTTTACAAGTAAGCCTGAAAGCCCGATGAAATCTGGCTTCTCCTTGCGAATCGCTTCTATTAATTGGGAAGGTGTTACTTTGATACCCAGATCAATGACCTTAAAGCCATTATTACTTAAAATAATATCGACAAGGTTTTTCCCAATATCATGCACATCGCCTTTTACAGTTGCAAGAACCATCTTCCCCTTGCCAGCACTCTCTTCATCTTTCTCCATAAATTGCTCTAAATGTGCTACTGCTGCTTTCATAACCCCTGCTGATTGTAATACCTCTGCTACGATGAGCTGATTATCGTTAAATAAGCGGCCAACCTCTGCCATTCCATCCATTAAAGGTCCATTAATAATAGCAAGCGGCGTTTCGAAAATTTCACGAGCAGCCTCTAAATCCTCAATAAGCCCTTCCTTTGTACCTTCTAAAATATAGTAAGCTAAGCGACCTTCTACTGTTTTAGGGATATCTTCCTCTGTTTTTTCCTTCTTTTTATCGCGATAGAAATCCGTGAAGACGGCTAATGTCTCATCATTTGTATGAAAGAGTAAATCATTTGCTAGCTTAATCTCTGCCTCAGGAATAGATGCATAACGTTCTAGCTTCTCCGTATTCACAATTGCATAATCTAAACCAGCCTGTGTACAGTGATATAAATACACGGCATTCAATACTTCACGACCTACTGGTGGTAATCCGAATGAAATATTACTTACACCAAGCACCGTTAATGTACGTGGCATTTTCTCCTTAATAAGGCGAATTCCTTCTACTGTTTCAAGCGCCGAGCCAATATACTGCTCATCTCCTGTACCTACTGGGAACATTAATGGGTCAAAAATAATATCTTCAGGAGCAATACCCCATTTTTCTGTTAACAATTTATAGGAACGTTCAGCAATCTCTAGCTTGCGATGTCGATCAACCGCCATGCCTTGCTCATCAATTGTCCCCACTACTAAAGAGGCCCCATATTTTTTCACTAGCGGTAAAACTGCGTCAAAACGCTCCTCACCATCCTCTAAGTTAATAGAATTAATGATAGCTTTCCCTTGAGAAAACTTAAGTGCTTCCTCAATTACTTTTTCATCTGTCGAGTCAATCACAAGAGGTACTTTTACTTTTTTTACAACCTCCTGCATAAAGCCACGAATATCCGCTAGTTCATCGCGGTCAGGATTTGCTAAACAAATATCGATAACATGTGCTCCATTTTTCACCTGAGCACGCGCGATTTCTGCCGCTTCCTCAAACTTCCCATCAATAATTAAATTTTTAAACTTACGAGAGCCGATGACATTTGTCCGTTCTCCAATAAATAATGGACGCATAGAGTCGTCATACACCAATGGCTCTATCCCTGATACTACATGACCATGGGTTGCATCTGGTAATTGGCGAGGCTTTTCGTCCTTTAGCACCTCTCGGATAGCCGCAATATGTGCTGGCGTTGTACCGCAGCAACCTCCGACAATATTTAGCCAGCCCTTTTCTGCAAAGCCTTTTAGCTTTTGTGACAATGAATCAGGTGACTCATGATAGCAGCCTTCCTCATCTGGTAAGCCCGCATTCGGGTAACAGCTAATATAGCCTGTTGAAAGCTCTGCTAATGAACGAATATGATCAGTCATAAACTCTGGTCCAGTCGCACAGTTTAAACCAACTGATAATGGTTTAATATGCTCGATGGAAATGTAAAAAGCATCAATTGTTTGACCAGCCAGTGTCGTTCCCATCGGTTCAATTGTTCCCGATATCATCACAGGTAGCTCTTTTCCCGTTGCTTCAAAGGCACGAGATACCCCCAATGTTCCTGCCTTAACATTTAGCATATCCTGACTAGTTTCTAGCAACAGAACGTCCGCCCCGGCTTCGATTAATGCCTTTGCCTGAACATAGAAGTTTTCCTCTAACTCATCAAATGTAATACCACCTGTAACCGATAAGGTTTTTGTAGTTGGTCCCATAGCCCCCGCTACAAAACGTGGCCAGTCGGATGTTGAAAACTCATCCACTACTTTGCGTGCAATTTCTACAGCGCGTTTATTAATCTCTTCCGCTTTCGCACCAAGATCATATTCATTTAATACAAGTGGAGTACTTCCAAATGTATTTGTACAAATAATATCTGCTCCAGCCTCTAAATATTTTCCATGAATTTTTTCAAGCACATCTGGTCTAGTTAGCACGAGATTTTCATTACAGCCATCATATTCCTCGCCGCCAAAATCCTCTGCTGATAAATTTTCATTTTGTAGCATTGTTCCCATTGCGCCATCAAGAATTAATATTCGTTTCTCTAGTTGCTCTTCAATCATGTGCTTAGCCATTTATACTTACCCCTTTTTTCTGTTCATCCAATTGCTCAATAAATTTCATTAATTCTAGCGTCATATCATAGCGTAAAAATGGTGTGATGAGGTAAATACCATTGAAATATTCCGCTGCTACTTCTACTAATTCTTTAGCAATTGCAATTCCTTCTAGTGTTGCGCGTTCCTTATCATCGCCACAAGCCCTCATACGTGCTAATGCATCATCAGATAGTTTGATGCCTGGCACTTCATGATGTAAGAACTCCGCACTTTTATAGCTCGTTACTGGCATAATGCCTATATAAATTGGTGTTTCTAAATGCTTTGTCGCCTCGTAAATTCCCACGATTTTTTCCTTTGTATAAACAGGCTGTGAAATAAAATAATCTGCCCCATGTTCAATTTTCTTTTCTAATCGAGAGACAGCGCGATCTAGTACACGTACATTAGGATTAAATGCAGCCGCTACAGAGAAATTTGCCTTTTTACGAAGCGGTTTCCCTGAGAACGATACACCTTCATTTAATTGTTTTATTAATTGGATCAGCTCCATTGAAGATACGTCATAAACGCTAGTTGCTCCTGGGAAATCGCCTACCTTTGTCGGATCTCCAGTAACTGCTAAAATATCATGAATCCCTAGTGCATTTAATCCCATTAAATGTGATTGAAGACCAATTAAATTACGATCTCGGCATGTTATATGGGTTAACGGGCGTACCCCGTGTGTTTCTTTCAGTAAGGCACCCATTGCGACATTACTAATCCTTGGAGAAGCAAGAGAGTTATCGGCCATCATGACTACATCTGCGCCCGCCTCATATATTTTTTTTGCACCTTCAATAAAGCCTTCAATTTCTAAATGTCTTGGCGTATCTAACTCCACAATAACCGAGCGTTCACGTTTTACTTTTTCATGTAATGGCTCATAATTTGCTGGCTCTGCCTCACGGACAACCTCTACTTTTTCTGGTTTTGCATACTTTTCCTCGACCGGGGATAGCTCCTCTAAGTACTTTTTCACTGCAGCAATATGCTTTGGTGTCGTTCCACAACAGCCACCAATTAAACGTACCCCCTGATCACGAAGCGCTACAGCTGCTCGACCAAAATAATCTGCCTCCGACTCATAAACGACACGCCCATCCTCCAAATCAAGAAGAGAGGCGTTCGGATACGCTGACATAAATGCCTTCTCAGGAAGCTCTACTCCTTCAAATGCTTGTATAGTATGGTGAGGGCCTAAGCGACAGTTAACTCCTACGATATCTGCACCTAACGCTTCAAGTTTATATAAGGCGTTATTTAAGCTCATTCCATTTTGCAAAATTCCGGGTTCGTGCATAGAAACTTGAGCGATAATCGGTAATTTCGTTTTAGCTCGCAGCATTGTTAAAGTCGCCGTTAGCTCTTCAAAGTCATAATAAGTTTCAAGTAAAAGACCATCTGGATTTCCTGCCAGTAAAACTGTTGCCTGCTCATCAACGGTTGCTAAAATTTCTTCTAACGTTGCGTCACTTTTACGAATACCACGGATTCCTCCAATTGTACCTAAAACAAATTGTCCACCATCTGCCGCTGCTCGTTTTGCAATCGTTATAGCAGCTTCATTAAACTGCTGTACACGAGATTCTAACCCATAGCGGGCTAATTTTATGGCATTAGCTCCGTAAGTATTCGTCTGAATAATATCAGCACCAGCTGCAATATATTCTCTATGAATCTTTTCAATTAATTCAGGTCTCTGTACATTCATTTCCTCATGACAGTACTCCAAGCCGTAGCCGTATAAAACTGTACCAATTGCACCATCTGCTGTTAGAACTTGCGTTTTTAACCTTTCAAGCAATTCCATAAAACTAACCTCTCTTCCCTAATCTTTAAAATAAAAAAAAGCCTTCTTTCATAAAAAAAGAAGGCTTTTACGTCATTTCGTAATTGTTTTCCTTCTCATCTTCGACACACGGTCTTCTGGATTTAGCACCTGACATTAAGTTGGTTGCTGAAGCTTCATAGGGCCAGTCCCTCTGCTTCTCTTGATAAGAATTTAGTATGAATTTTTTAAATAATTAAAAGAATCATATCGTTTACGAACGATTGAGTCAAGACTATTTCACTGAACAAAGGATAATTTTTACGAAATTTATAATATTTTGATTTATATCAAACAATTACGATAGTTTTTCTACAAGTTCTTCACCAATTTTTTTACCGTTTTGAATACATGCACCTATGCCTACTCCAAAATATGAGCATCCCGCTATTGATAAATTTGGATAGTTTTTCTCGAGCTCTTGTAAGAGACCTTGCAACGCTTCACGATGTGCCAAGTCGTACTTCGGCATCTGGTCGATCCATTTTGTCACGTCAACAACAGTTGGTTTTTCCTCAATCCCCAAGCTTTTTCTTACATCCTCAAGAGCAACTGCTGCTAACTCTTCATCTGTCATCATACGCAATCTCTCATACTCAGGGTTAATGCTCTTATAAAAAAGTCGTACAAGTAATTTCCCTTCTGCAGAGGTATGTTTCCACTTGCGGCTTGTCCACGTTGCTGCATTACAAATAACATCCGAATTATGTGACACAATATAGCCTGTTCCATCTGCTGGCAATCTATTATCGGGAACATCAAATCCTAAATAAATCGTAATGGCGGATGCAGTATTAAATTGTTTAAAATAGCCGTTCAACGATTCATCCTGTAATAAGCTTTGTACCGCTTCATTTGGCAGTGCCAATACAACATGATTTGCTTCAATCATTTTACCGTTTGCTAACGTAACAGAGTATAGATTCTCCTGCTTTTTAACACTAGTAGTGGCAATCCCTTTTATAATTTCTACATCCGTTAATGTTTCTTCAAGTCGATCAATTAGTGACGATAAACCATTTTTAAATGAAATAAATTTTTTGTTGGAGGCTTTCACAAATTGTTTCCTGTTTGCATCAAAACCTTTAATAATACTACCGTAATCGTTTTTGTAATCGATTAAATACGGTAAAGTCGAAGCAATTGAAAGTTGATTTAAATCTCCAGAATATACACCTGCAAGTACCGGCGCTATTTGGTTTTGAACAAGCTCCTCACCTAAATAATACGTTAAAAATTCCCCAATCGAGCTTTCTTTTGTAAACCTTTCATTCGGCATTGTTAAATCCTTTAACGCTTCTTTTTTACCTTCCTCAGATACAAGCGTGCTTTCCTCGAGAGATTGTAGGCTCATAGGAATACCGAACGTTGAGTCTGCTGGGATAGCATGTAGCTCATTATTTGTGTAAATATACGAAATACCTGTTTCGTTGTACACAAGATTTTGTTCAAAGTTTAGTTCCTCTACTAACTCCATGACACCTTTATGACGCGCTACAATAGAATCTGCTCCAGTTTCCATGATGAAGCCTTGTTCATATGCAGAGTGAAGCTTGCCACCAAGGTATGTATTTTTTTCAACAAGTACAAGTTTTACATCTAAGTTTTTCTCCTGAACTTGGCGTTGTAAATAATGCATCGTACACAATCCCGTAATTCCGCCACCTAATACAACAACTGTTTTCATATTAACCGCCCCTATTTTTAGTTCTTTATTTAGTATAAACTTTTTTTATCAAAAATTACGTTAAACCCTTTACAAATTTAGCAAAAATGGAGCTATCCAGCACATTGGACAGCTCCATTTTTTTATATTCAAATAGCATATATTCGCTAGAGGCTTTTATCTCCATAACGGAAATTATATATAAACAATTAATATAGTGTTATTTGTGCCTTAAAGTGTGTAGAGCCTTAATAGGAAACAACAATTTTCTTTACCTTTTGCTTTTCTCTTCATTAATTTAAATTTTGTGCAAAGCTAGCTAGTTTTCCAGCTGAGTTTTTCACTTCATTAAAGGCAATACCTAATTCACTTAGTACGTCTACTATTGCTTGTACTTCTTTTTCCATCTGACCATTCTGGTCTTTAGCCTCGGTCATTGCTTCTAATATGTTAGTAAATTGTCCTTCCGTTTGAACCATATTTCCCTCACCAGACGCTACCTCTTCTTGAATATTACTAAGCGACTGAACAAGTTTATCTGTCCGCTCATTCGTTTTATGTAGTAACGTCGCTACCGATGTGACAGATTCCTTTGTTTGAATCGATAGTTTTCTCACTTCATCTGCAACAACACTAAAGCCTTTGCCCGCTTCTCCAGCACGAGCCGCTTCTATTGCCGCATTTAAAGCCAACAAGTTCGTTTGATTAGCAATATTTGTCACAACGTTCATAATCGATTCCATTTCCTTTGACATATCTGTCAACTGTGCAATATTTTCCGCTATATCATCAAGCGAATAAATAATATTACTCATATTTTGCGATTGACTCTTTAATCGTTCACGACCTTCTAATGCCTGACTCTCAGCCAAAGTCGACACTTGAAGTGATTTTTTCGCTAGTTGTTTAATTTCCTCTGATTGTCCACTTAAGCGATGAAATGAATTGTTCGTTTCATGAGATATTGTGGCAAGACCTTCCGAAGACTCTACGATTTCTTGCTCTATCGCTTCTTTTCTACGTTCCATTTTTTCATGAATTTGCTCAATTGTGTGCTCAAACGCCTCTAAAACCAATTGTTGCTCAAAATTAGAAATTTTTGAGATGGCTCGAATTGTATTAAGCTGATCCACTGGATGATTAACATGTTCTTCAACCAAGTCAATAAATGACGCTGTTAAATCTTGGAACGCACAAATATACCATTGTGTTTTAAGCCCAATATGGACATGCACTTTAGCAATTTTTATTCGTCTTTGATAAAATTCATCATCAATCGTACCATTAAACATTTCAATAATATGACGTCGTAATGTAATTTTCAGCTTCTCCACTGAACTATGTTTATTAATAATATCTACTAAACTACGTTCAGTTCCAATCATTTCATAAAATCGATTAACAATATTATCAATACTGCCTTCTACAAAAGGTTGAAAGGCTTTTAAATATTGTAAATCCCTCTTTGTCAATTTGAGCAAATCAATTTGCTTTTTTATTGAATGGCAATTCGCTAAATCCATTTTTACAATGTATTGCTTTAAATCTAACGCCGTTGTCTTTCTCTGTTTTTGAAAGATCACACATTTACCCTCTTTCATGCTGTGTACTTTTGAAAAGCTGAGAAAAATTTAATTTCGTCTACCAAAAATATAAAAGATTAGGAAGATTTCATCCCCAACTTTTAGTGATAAGCCATCACATCACTTATGACGCTGATTCCTGCTACGGGCTACAATCAGCTAAAAATTGCAATCTTATTACTAGCTATTGCTTCTAACTACTCTTTCAAAATCACTCATATACATTATACATTTTATAAATAGCTGTCAATTTTCGGGTATACATTTTTTTCCTTAAATTATATAAAAAGTCCCTGTTATCTAACCTATTATCTAAAGCAGTAAAAAAGCTACCACAATACTTTTGGGTAGCCAATTTACATCATCTCTATTTTTTTATCCTTATTTTTTCCTTGTTTTAGTTTGAAATAATTACCGATTTGTTATATTAATATTTTTACAATCAGCCATTTGTAGTGATATACACCTACAAAACACCCTTAAATAAGAACCTAAGACCTGTATACAAAATGTTGATAATCAAATCTAAATACCTATTATTTTTTAATAAAAATACTTACTTTCCTTTCAATTCTTGCAGTAAAATTGCAGCCTCCTCACTTCCTGCTTCTGCTGCAAGTCCATACCACTTTATAGCCTCTTTAATATTTCTAGCTATTCCTTCTCCTTTATTGTAAATGTGCCCTAATTGTAATTTAGCTTCCGAATCTCCTTGAAGAGCAGCCTGTTTAAACCAATGAATACCCTTTTCAATATTGCGTATACCTGTTAACCCTTGGCTCCAAATGAAGCCTAAATCATAAAAGGTATCGACATGATATTGCTCTGCAGCTTTTTCATACCAATATAATCCACGGTTCACATCTTTCGTTTGCCCTAACCGTCCCTCTAAATAGATTCCTCCAAGCCTGTATTGCGCTTCAACATAGCCTGCTTCAGCAGATCCTCTATAGTAGCTACATGCTTGCTCCTCATTTTTGTCGATTCCTAATCCCTGCTCGTAAATAATTCCGAGGGTAAACATAGCCTCTGCCACACCTTGTTGTGCAGCGAAGTCGAACCACTTCTTCGCAAGTACCAAATTTTCTGGTACTCCCTCACCGTTAAAATACATATCTGCTAAATTATTCGCAGCATCTGGATGCCCTTGATTTGCTGCAGCCTCATACAATATAAAAGCTCTATTATAGTCTTCTTGAACACCTAGACCTTCAAAATAAAAATTACCAAGTGCATACTGTGCATCGGCATTTCCTTGTGACGCTGCTAACTCAAACCACTTTATTGACTTTTCTGGTCGGAAATATTCGCCGTCAACTGCACTATAATATTCTCCAAGCTGAAATTGTGCATCAGCATCCTGTTCCTCAATGGCATCTTTGTATAAGTCAATGATTTCCTCATGATCTAGATCTTCTTCTTCAAACGCCTCAACCTGTTCATTTTGGTGAATAAAATACCATTCCAATATATCAAGTACATCATCTACAACTTCGTTGCAATTGGATAACCTCTCCAGTGAAGAAATTTGCCAAATAAAAATATAGATAGGGAGTGGAATTGCATCACGCAGTAAATCATCATATTCAGCTAAAAGCGTTAGCACATTCTCCTGTACTGACTTCGTCTGTTCTGGATGTATAATTTGTAAGTGTCGTTGTTGATTCTTTTTCAACAGTCCTTGCACAACTTGATATAGTATTTTGTGCAAGGTTGCTAATTGTACTTGTTCGACTGTTATTAAATTTATGTTTTGCGCAAACCATGTATCTTGTGTTTGCGTGAGCTTTTGCAGAGATACAATTCGCTCTTTATTTTTTTTTGCTAAAAATTGCCCATACATTCATTTCCCCCCTTGCACGCTATCTTGCCACTATTATATGGAAGACAGTTCTAAATTGGTTACACATATGCTCTCAAGATTAATCCAATGAACAATGTAATAAACAAAAATACAGTGACATTCATCCATTTATACATTTCTAATAATCCGATAAATTCGCGAGTAAATGCATTAGGTACATAATAAAAGGCAGTCTTCGAACCAACACCTTGTGCATCAAGCTTCGCCTTTTTTGCATAAATACTTGCACGAAAAACATGAAAATTATTCGTTACGAATATGGATCGATATTTCTTTCCTTGAGCATGCTTATCCATAATTTTTTTAGAGAATGCCATATTTTGTTCAGTATTTATAGATTGATCTTCCATTAATACTTTTTTAGCTGGTATTTGATGTTCGTCAACTATATATTTTTTCATGGCATATGCTTCTGATACTTTTTCATCATGCCCCTGCCCACCTGAGACGATAATGGTAGGTCGTTCTCCATATTTTTGAAATTGCTTTACTGCCTCATCTAAACGGCTAGCTAAAAGTGGTGGCACTTTATCTCCAATTAGTCCTGATCCTAGCGCAATAATATAGTTAGGCTCATACAGGATCGGCGTAAAATGATATAGAGTCGCGTAGGCCATTATGCTTGTATATAAAAACATTGTATAGCCAAAAACCAAAAACGCATAGAAGAAAAGAATTTGCCAAATTTCATGTTCGATATTCATAAAAATTACAAATACATACCAAATCATCATAATAAAAAAGCTCAAGCCAAAAACAGCTAACAATAGATTACGGACTTTACGGCCTTCTTTTTCAAGTAAAACTTTACTATTAAAAAACGTAGCGATCGATAAAATAAACATCATACTCGGGAAACTTCCTAGTATAATAACTATACCCATCTTCGACACAATCCCCTGCTCATTCGGGAGAAATATAGGATGACTAATTATTGTACTTAAAATATACACTCCTAAAAGGCCAAGAACTACTGCATTGAGAAAACGTCTTTTTTCCGTTATATATAATAGTAAAAAAATCGAAATTAATAGTAATAATGTTGAAATCATCGTCTCACTCCTTTCTTTTTATATACAATTTTTAATGCTATCCTTATAACGCTGTATTGGTTTCCATTCCGACTGGGCTCAGCGCCCAACCTCCACTGCAATCAACAATATACAGCATACATTATAAGTAGTGCATGTCTAAAATTTGGTGATGAGCACTGACACTTCTTGTTCAAATTTGTTGATATCCCTAAATTGATCGAAGCGTTTATTTTATTTATCGAGAAAGTTCATGTAAAATTACTATTAAGAACTAGTTTAGACAAAACTAAAAATTATATTGGAGGAATACAAGTAATGAAAAAAATCCTTGCCGCTCTTTTTGCAGCGACACTTATGTTTGCATCTGTAGGTGCAACATTGTTCATCTCAGATACACCAACTGCAGAAGCTAAATCCTATAAGTCCGGTAAAAAAGGCTTCTCAAACAATAATAATAATAATAATAGCTCAAATTTCCAAAAATCTCAGGATAAATCTAAAGATCAAAATAATACAACAACAAATAAAAGCACAAACAAAACGGATTCAACAGCTAAGAAAGGCGGCTTCTTCTCAGGCGGCCTTATGAAAGGCTTAATGCTTGGTGGCTTAGCTGGTTTATTATTCGGAAGTCTTTTCAGTGGTATGGGTATGCTTGGTAATATTTTAGGCTTATTAATTAACGTTGCAGCCATCATGGTTATCATAATGCTAGTTGTAAAAATCGTTAATATGTTTAAAGATAAAAAACGTAAAGAGGAAGCACAATGGCACAAATAATTAATGAGCAAGATATTATAAATGCAATTTGCTTATCTCAGGCCTACTATAAAAACATTCGCCCTGAGGATGTACTTGTAGAACTAACATACGATGATGACACAGGCTTCGGTGCAGAAGTTGAAACTAATGGTCAAATCGAGATATTCGATACAGCAGCAATGATTGGCGCACTACGTGTATGGATTAAAGATGTCCTACATGGTGATCCATTTTCAACAGGCATCGAACTCGTTCTGGACGATGAGGAAGGTATTATTGCTAGACTATCGTAAATAAGTAAAGAATGAGGCTGGGACATAACTAGCTTCAAACAGTCAAATTGAGTGCGCTCAATTAATATGGTACCTGTAGTTAGGACACTTGAAAAAGAGTGTTTTATCTACAGGTATTTTTTATATACTTGGAATTCAAGATACAGGGATAAGTTGACAATATTAGTACGATAACATTTTCAACAAAAGAGATAAAAATACTTCAAAAGAATCCTAATGTACAACGTGTTAGCGAAAGAGCTATTACCTATACCTATACTGACGCCTTTAAAAATGAATTTATGGATGAGTATATGGCTGGTAAACTCCCTCTTCAATCAGTGTATAAAAAATCTGCTTTCTTTATGTCGAAATTTGCTTAGCGTATGTTTTTCGCTTTTTGTTGGTAGGACCCCCGATTATCAATGAATTCCTGAGTTCAGAGGAAATTCAAAGTAAAATTGATGGACAACGATCTAAAATTATCATTAGAGGCAGAGATAAACAAAAAATAAATTAGATTGTGTTATGTGTTAATTTTGAAGATGATTTAAAAAAAGCCTGTTTATTGCAAAATAAAAGTGCAGACTTGTGCAACGTATTTGTACAAAGTCTCGCACTTTTTTAATGCAAAAAAAAGACTTGCCTGCCACCCCAAGTCCCTCTACTGTAAGGGTGTCGAATCTTCAACAGTGGAGGAATGAAAGGATTCTAGCAATGTCTGAAGCCAATTGTATCAATGCCATCTGAAAATCAGGAATGCTTTTTAAGTGGCATAAAGCTGCTCTTTAAACAAGCTGAGGGTGTGCCACCTGTCATTAAAGACTTGAATGATTTAACAGAACAACTCGCGAATAAGATGGTAGAAGACCGAAACAGAATTCACTATCGAAGAAACAAACCAATTGAAGATCTTTTGGCAGCACGAGAAACAACAGCTATTAAAGTTACCAGGAAATGATTATCCCGTGTTTAAACAACTACCTATAAATACAATGAGAGTTTAAATTAGACAAACATTTGATTCATGTACCAAAAGCGAGGAATTATCACAGAATTGAGCTTCAGGAAGCCCACTTCTTCAAAGGTGGGAGGAATGAAGTGCTTTTTTCTTTATAGAACATATGTTTATATTGTATATTGTGAATAATCAAAAAATAAAGGAGTGACGGGTAATGACGAAAGGGAAGAAAGATTGTTTTATTATAGAACTCAAGTTACTTATAGATAAATGGCAAAAGGATATTCTATTAAAACGTTTTGAAATTTCCCGTACACTCTATAATACAACTTTGTCTTATGCAGTAAAACAATATACTTTAATGCAAGAATCAAAACACTATCGAAAACAATTACGTTGCTACCAAAAAGCGAAAAAATCGAATGATTCAAAAGAGTTGAAGCAGACTGCAAAAGAATTAGATAACATTCGTAAATCTTTTGGATTAAGTGAATATCAACTGCATGCGTATATTAAAAAGCATCAACATAACTATAAAAAACATATAGATAGCAATACTTCTCAGAAAATCGCCTCTACTGTCTGGAGAGCGGTTCAAGATGTTCTATTTAAAGGGAGCAAAGCACACTTTAAACGTTACGGAATGCTTCATTCTGTAGAAGGGAAATCTAATAAAGCAGGCATTCGATTTAAAGAGAATATTGTCTATTGGAATGGATTAACCCTTCCTGTTCGTATTCGCAAACAAGATTTATTTGTAGAAGAATCCCTTGCTCTTCATACCATTAAATATTGTCGTCTAGTCAAAAAAGTGATTCGTGGAAAACATACTTTTTACGTACAACTAGTGATGGATGGGATTCCTCCTGCAAAGAGAATTCCATCTACAGGAGCCTTTCGGCATTCCTATCAAAAACAAAAACGAGTAGGTATTGACATTGGTCCTTCTACCATTGCGGTTGTTTCAGAAGAAACAGTTTTCATGCAACAACTTGCTCCAGAAGTACTCTTATTGGAGAAACAAAAAAGACGTTTATTACGCAAGTTAGATAGAAGTCGTAGAAGTACCAATCCTAACAATTTCAAAAAGGATGGTACTATAAAACATGCCGTCAAACTCCGTTGGACATATAGTAAAAACTATCAAAAAACAAAAAAACAAATAAAAGAAATATATAGAAAGAAAGCTTGCTACATCAAAGAAAAACATGGTGCGTTAGCAAATAAAATCTTGTCTCTTGGCGATGAGGTGTACATCGAAACCATGCATTTTAAAGGATTGGCAAAACGTACAAAAGAAACCAAAACAAATATACAGGGCA
>NZ_JBGCCF010000042.1:0-44240 GCF_041262385.1 Lysinibacillus sp. RC46
CGTAGCGGCAGCAACAATATGTTTTATCTGTGCGAAAGCGTAGCGGCAGCAACAATATGTTTTATCTGTGCGAAAGCGTAGCGGCAGCAACAATATGTTTTATCTGTGCGAAAGCGTAGCGGCAGCAACAATAAGAAGTGGGTTACGAGGAATTATTATAGGATCTTGCCCCCGATCCATTGCTCGTCCTTGACGCTAATCCTCAAGAAATCGTCCAGCTTGCACTGCAGACAATTGCAAAAAAGCTGTGGTTAAAGTGCATTTATCACTTTAACCACAGCTTTATCTAATCAATTATACCTCTGCATAATTGCGTCTGGAATCGGCTTTGTGCTTGCATAAAGAATTCCGTCCTGATTCCGTGACATCCGCCGGAGGCTTTAACCTCTTTCAGTATGCTGAAAGAAGTTAAATTATACGTATAATGGATGTTTATCAGTTAATGCTTTTACGCGAGCTTTTGCTTCAGCTTTTACTGCTTCATCTTCTGGATTTCTAAGAACCGTAGCAATAATGGCACCTACTTCTTTCATGTCCTCTTCATTGAAGCCACGAGATGTTACTGCCGGTGTACCAATACGGATACCAGAAGTTACGAATGGAGATTCTGTATCGTAAGGAATTGTATTTTTATTTGTTGTAATACCTACTTCATCAAGTGCGTGCTCTGCTACTTTTCCTGTTAGGCCAAGAGATTTCACATTAAGAAGTAACAAGTGGTTATCCGTACCACCAGATACAATTTCAACACCTTCTGCAATTAATACTTCTGCTAAAGCTTTCGCATTAGCTTTAATTTGTTTTGCATACTCTTTGAATTCTGGTTGTAATGCTTCACCGAATGCTACAGCTTTTGCAGCGATTACGTGCATTAATGGTCCACCTTGGATACCTGGGAATACAGATTTGTTAAGCTTTTGCTCCCATTCTTTCGAAGCAAGGATTAAACCACCACGTGGGCCACGTAATGTTTTATGTGTTGTAGATGTCACAAAATCAGCGTATGGCACTGGTGATTGGTGCTCACCAGCAGCTACAAGACCAGCGATATGCGCCATATCCACCATGAAATATGCTCCTACTTCATCAGCGATTTCACGGAATTTAGCAAAATCGATTTCTCGTGGGTATGCAGATGCACCTGCAACAATTAGTTTGGGCTTATGTTCTAACGCTTTTTGACGTACATCTTCATAATTGATTACTTGAGTATCTTCCGTTACGCCATATTCAACGAAGTTATATAGAATACCTGAGAAGTTTACAGGAGATCCATGTGTTAAGTGACCGCCATGAGATAGATTCATCCCAAGTACAGTATCGCCTGGTTCTAAAATCGTGTGGTATACAGCCATGTTTGCTTGTGCACCAGAGTGTGGTTGTACGTTTGCATATTCTGCACCAAAGATTTCTTTCACACGATCACGTGCGATATCTTCCACAACATCTACGTGTTCACAGCCGCCATAGTAGCGTTTACCTGGATAACCTTCAGCATATTTATTAGTTAGAACAGAACCTTGTGCTTCCATTACTGCTTCAGATACAAAGTTTTCTGATGCGATTAACTCAATATTTGCTTGTTGACGTTTTTTTTCCGCAAGAATTCCGTCTAATACTGCTTTGTCTTGTACTGCTAATTTTTCGTATGCCATGTTTGAAAAAGCCTCCTAAGTATAATCGTTCTTTGTATACCACTGATTTCAGAGGTAATTTTATTTATATACTGCACGCTCTCCGCCAATCAGCTTTGGACGTGTTGTTGCAATTGTCACAACCGCTTCTCCTACCATTCGCACAGAAGTACGAACTGGAACAGCTACTGCCTTTAAATGCATACCTATAAGTGTTTGACCAATGTCAATACCTGCATTTGCTTGCACAGCTTCCACAACAACTGGATTTGTAAATTGTGTAAACGCATAAGCAGACATCGAGCCGCCTGCTGTACGAACTGGTACAACTGTTACTGGTTCATAACCAAATTGGTCTGCTGTTGTTGCTTCCATTGTAATAGCACGATTAATATGCTCACATCCTTGGAACGCTAGATGTAGTTGATGTTTCTTTGCAAATGCCTGCAACGGCTCAAAAATTGCTTCTCCAATTTCAAGCGCGCCCGCTGTGCCAATTTTCTGACCAATCACTTCAGATGTCGAGCAGCCTACAACAAAAATAGTATTTGTTCGTAGAGTTACCTGCTCTTCAAATTCACTGAGTAACTGAGTCAAATGTGTTCGTATTTGTTGAACAACCACTATGCTCAGCCCCTTATTCTAAATTATTTATGTCATATAGCTAAAAAGCACTCCAATTTCTTTGATGACACTTTTTAGCTTAGGGACATATATTAACAAACTAAATTGCTTTTCTTACTGCTCAAGCTCAGCGATTTTTTCAATGCGGCGCGTATGACGGCCACCTTCAAAATCTGTCTCAAGCCATACTTTAGCGATTTCACGCGCAAGGCCTGGCCCAATAACACGCTCACCCATTGCTAAAATATTAGAATCGTTGTGGCAACGCGTTGCTTTCGCACTAAATAAATCATGCACTAAAGCACAGCGAATCCCCTTAATTTTATTTGCAGCAATAGACATACCAATGCCTGTACCACAAATTAAAATACCTTTATCAAATTCCCCGCTAGCAACACCTTCAGTAACTGGTTTTGCATAATCAGGATAGTCTACTGAATCCGCAGATTGTGGACCAAAATCTTCGTAGCTAATATGTAGCTCATCTAACAGCTGCATAATCTCACGACGTAAGTTATTGCCTCCGTGATCAGAAGAAATTGCTATTCTCACTGGGTTCCCTCTTTTCGAAATTATAGTCAACACTAGTGTACCACTTCTATCTCAAGAATAACATGATTTTTCTTGCGTTTTTATGCTGATTTCTCCTAAAAGACGAACATTTCTTGTAATCAATCATCAAAACATTCACTTTTAAAGTCCTTTTTCTGTGGATATTGTGAATATCATGTTGATAAATTCGGATAACAGTCTTTTGTTGCAATGTTCTATCTTCTAAAGTTTTTTTACCTTTGCAATTGCAGTGGACATGCTATATCAATATTTTTTCAGTAGTTAGCACTATAGAGGGATTCTATATAAAATGCGAGCGTGGCGTAATTGATGTGAACTTTCTTAGTTTGATGTACTATCCGTCGCTTTGAGTTTTGTTCGTCACTTCAACTCTTCTTTCCGTCGTTTTGGTCGCTTCATCCGTCGCTTCAGCTGTTCTTTCCGTCGTTTTGGTCGCTTCATCCGTCGCTTCGGCAGTTCTTTCCGCCGTTGCTGCTCTTCTTTCCGTCGCTTCAAATTCTATCCGTCACTTCGACTCTTCTTTCCGTCGTTTTGGTCGCTTCATCCGTCGCTTCGGCAGTTCTTTCCGTCGTTGCCGCTCTTCTTTCCGTCGCTTCGAGTTCTATCCGTCACTCCTGCTCTTCTTTCCGTCGTTCCGGTCGCTTCATCCGTCGCTTCTCCTGTTCTTTCCGTCGTCGCTGCTCTTCTTTCCGTCGCTTCGAATTCTATCCGTCACTTCGACTCTTCTTTCCGTCGTTTTGGTCGCTTCATCCGTCGCTTCGGCTGTTCTTTCCGTCGTTCTGATCGCTTCATCCGTCGCTTCAGCTGTTCTTTCCGTCGTTGCTGCTCTTCTTTCCATCGTCCTGGTCGCTTCATCCGTCGCTTCGGCAGTTCTTTCCGTCGTTGCCGCTCTTCTTTCCGTCGCTTCGAGTTCTATCCGTCACTCCTGCTCTTCTTTCCATCGTTCTGATCGCTTCATCCGTCGTTTCGGCAGTTCTTTCCGTCGTTGCTGCTCTTCTTTCCGTCGTTCCGGTCGCTTCATCCGTCGCTTCTCCTGTTCTTTCCGTCGTTGCTGCTCTTCTTTCCGTCGCTTCAAATTCTATCCGTCACTTCGACTCTTCTTTCCGTCGTTTTGGTCGCTTCATCCGTCGCTTCGGCAGTTCTTTCCGTCGTTGCCGCTCTTCTTTCCGTCGCTTCGAGTTCTATCCGTCACTTCGCCTCATCTATCAGCCACTATCACCTCTGGGGGCACCATAAACAACCTCATACAACATAAAAAAAAACTGTAGCAAACTCGAACCTCATTCGAGTTTATCTACAGTCTAAAACCTTCACCATTTATGCTTGTCTATCAAATTGTTGAATCATTTTATGCAGCTCTTCTGATTGTTTCTTTAAACCTTCTGCTAGTTTTCCTATTTGTTCAATTGCGTATGCTTGTTCTTCTGCTGCACTGCGAACTTCTTGTGCACCTGCTGACGTTTCTTGAGCAATGGCTGCAACCTCTTGAGATTGACGAGCAGTTGTTTCAATATTATGCATTTGCTGCTCAATAAGTGTAGAAATTTCTACAATCGCTGTCGCCATTTCATGTACACTTGAAGACATCCCTTCAACTGCTGTTGTTGTTTCTGATACACGTGCGGCTTCTTTTGTCGCAAATGTCACCTGTTGGTTCATTTGTTTTACAACAATTTCAACGTTTTGTTGCATGGATTGAATAAGGGAAGTAATGCCCTGTACCGCCTTCGCACTTTCATCCGCTAAACTACGAACTTCTTCAGCTACAACGGCAAAACCTTTGCCATGTTCACCAGCACGCGCTGCTTCGATTGAAGCGTTTAAAGCTAGTAAATTTGTTTGTGCTGCAATATCACCAACTAAGCTAATGATGCGCTCTACCTGTCCAGCATTTTCCTCTAATAGATGAATGCTTTCTAATGCCTCAGTATTGCCAGCCGCGATTTGCTGAATACTATTCACTAATGTTTCGATCGCTGTTGTTGTTGTCGTTAAATTATGTAAAATCTCTTTAGATTGCGTTGCTGATGCCTCTGCTCTACTATTAACTTCTGTCGCGAGAGCTCGTACATCTTCAATTGCTTCAGCTGTATCTTGGACTGCCGTTGCTGATGTCTCTGCACCAGAAGAAATATGCTTTACTGTAGAAGCAATATTCTCTGCTTTTTTTGTTGCAACAGCTGCTTCATCAGATAGTTGGATAATGGATTGATTGGTTTGCTGGAAGTTATTATCTATACTTTCCACCATTCCTCTTAAATTCAACACCATTTGTTGGAATGCCTCTGCAACAGAACGAATCTCATCACTTGTTTTCGGCATTTCTACATCTTGGCCAATTTTCCCTTCTGCTACACGGGAAGCTGAATTTTCGAGCTTCTGTAAAGGTTTAATTAAGATTACGCTGAAAACTGCAGCCAAAATACCTGACCACGCAATCCCTGACACATAAGTGAAAATTTCAAACAGTTTACGATTAGTCTCTGGGAAGAAGGTAGGTTGTAAATATTCGATAAATATAAAACTAATACTGTATGTGATTAGTGCAAGAATACCGACAAATAATACTAGTTTAAGTCGTAAGCCAAACTGTTTTTTCATAGAGACCCTCAATTCTCTTCAATTTTTTTTACTAATCGTTCTACCAATTCTGTTAATTCTGCAAATGTTTCTATATATATTTCTTTACTACCACCGTAAGGATCTACAACATTTCCTACGCTACCTTCGCTTGTATACTCTTTTAAAGTAAAGACTTTTTGTTGTGCATTTGGATAATTAGCGATTATTGTGTCTTTGTGAGCTGTTGTCATTGTTAAAATTAAATCAGCCCACTCCATTTCAGTTATTGATAATTGTGTTGCTAAATGCTGATGCGTCATATTTGCTTCATATAATACTTGTTGTGCATGTGCAGACATCCCCGCATTTGGCATGGCATAAATGCCCGCTGAACGGACCTCAACATTGTCAGTTTGTTTATGTTTTAAAATAACCTCTGCCATGGGACTGCGACAAGTATTTCCGGTGCAAACAAATAGTATTTTCATACTTATCACCCTCCATTATTTTCTCTATTGCCGGATAGCTAGTACACTCATAATGATAAAAAAAATCCCTGTAATGATTTGAAATTTATTGCCAAGTAAGACCTGACTTCTTCGTGCAATGACTAATGACCCATAAGAGCAAATAAGCGCACTTACACCTGCACTTATAATAAATACTGTTTTCTCTAAGTGTAGCATACCAAAAGAAACACTTACTGAAAAGGTATCTAGGCTTGCAGTCACAGCTAAAAGTATTGGTGAAATAGTAACCTTTTCATCTTTTCGCGAAAATAATAGTAAATGTAAGCCCATGCAAAATAATAAAATACTTGAAATCCATTGTCCCCACTCTAAGAAGAAATGCACTAAAAAGTGTCCTAATTCGAAACCTAGTAACGGGAAAAGCATATGCAAAGCAGCTGTCCAAACTGATAAAAAAAATCGATATCTAACATTTGGTATTAATACATATAAACCAATCACATCTACAGACGTTAATATACCTGCAAGAATCCCCTGCAAGAAAGCACTCCTTCGCTCTCTAATATTTTATCATCTTATGCTCGGAAATACAGTATTATCATAATACATTTTCCTTACATCTAAGTGTTAAAAGTCACTCCAACAATGAACAATCACCTTCATTTATAGTAAAAACTTGCTAGGCTTTTTAAAGCTATAGATCAAGGTCTATGCAGATTTTTATCCCGCATTAACGGGCAGTAATTGACCTGTACCGAAAGCTAAGCGCCAAGTACAAGACTCCCACCTCACACTGCAGAGAAATTTACTGCCCGTAAAAGCCCGATTGGTGAAGACTAATAATCAGTGGGGTTGATGTTAACGTTTCCTTTATCTTGAATACAAAAATAGCATGCCAGAAGTTACTTCTAGCATACTATTTTTATAGGTATTTTATTAACGAGTATACCATTTTCCTCCGGCTGCTTTCTCAAGACGATTCATAATTGCAGCTCCTACACCTTCAGTCGATGTAGTAGTCGCAAGGATAATTGTAGCTGTTGTTTTATCGCAAGCTCTTAGAGCATGATACAATGTTGCACCCATTTCTTCTTTACTACCGGCCTCTCCTACTGAGAAATAAAAATCAGCCTTGCTATCAGCAAAGCTAGCTGGTGCAAGTAACGCTACTCTATGCCCTTGTTTTTGTAATTGATGTACAGCCTCATGGACTTTCTCCAAATCACAATCGATTAATAGCACAGGGGCGTTAGGAGCATAGTGTGTATATTTCATACCAGGGGCTTTTGGAGTAGCCTCTAATTTCTGCTCTATTTTTGAAGGTTGCAGTACTTGACCAATCTTAGCCTCTAACATTTCCTTCGTAATTCCGCCTGGACGCAAAATTACTGGAGGTTCGTGTGTAACATCTAACACTGTGGATTCAAGTCCAATCCCAGTAGAGCCTCCATCTAAAATATAAGGTATGTACCCTCCCAAATCATCTTGAACATGTATTGCTTCTGTAGGACTTGGCTTTCCACTACGATTAGCACTCGGCGCAGCAAGTGGCTTTTTTAATTGTTGAAGTAAGGCAAGCGCAACTGGATGATCCGGCATACGAATGCCGACAGTCGATAGACCAGCTGTCACACTATCCGCCAGCACATTTGGCTTAACGGGCATTACAAGTGTTAGTGGACCCGGCCAAAATAAATCCATGCATTTTTTGGCTACTTCAGAAATATGCTCTATATAAAGTTCAGCTTCCTCTTGCGTGCCAATGTGGACAATTAGCGGATTGTCAGAAGGACGACCTTTTGCTTCAAATATCTTTTTGACTGCCGTGTCATTTGTTGCAACAGCTCCTAGGCCATAAACCGTTTCTGTTGGAAATGCCACGACCTCACCTGCATTTAAGATATCCACAGCTTGTGTATAATTTGTCCGACTATTCACATTACTGTCCACAATCTTGCAAACGGTTTCCATAATTAAAACCTTCCTTCAATTATTCGTTTTTACTGAATTATCCACATAATGTTTATAACTTATGAAAAATTGTGCATAAGTTGTCTGAATTCGTGAACAATTCATTCAAAAAGACCTTTAATCCATTCCCATATAAAAAATGTAACGTGTTCCTTCTCTTCTTTCACTTCTTCTTTTACTTTTTCTTTCGCTTCTACTTTATCAGGCTCACAAATTGATGGGAATACGCTACACCACCAGTTATCACCACGTGCATCACCGATTTTCACGACAATCGAATGATACAAATTTTGTGGATAAAGTACAGCGTCCTTTCTCTTTGGTGGAAATAAGTTATCCCCAAGTACAACTTGTGTATCCAGCTGTGGATAATTTTCTTTTATTTCCGCTTCAATTTCTTGTTTTAATAAAAGCATTTGCTCATTATCCACAGTTTTAGCTCCAGCACTAGCTACTACTTGTGTAAAATAGGGCTTTAAATTTTTGACAAGCTGTTCTTTTTCAAGCTGATCCTGATTCGTATTGCTATTGGCAATAACGCGTATACGAAAATCATTTTCTTGCTCATGATTGATAGACGCTTTCGCAAAACCTACTAATGTTGGAATATATAAAACACATAATTGTAAAGCAATCGCAATAAATACTAATCTTGCAAAAGCTAGAATGATATTTCGTTTAGATAATCTAATAATCTTGTATTCGTTTAACATAAAAATCCCTCCTTGCTCAACATTGTTGGCAAGAAGTAGATACTTTATACATGAATTTCACAAAAAATCATTCGAGGCTTACCATTTATATCTTTTTCTATCGAAACTGTAGCCTGCGGAAAACTATTTTTAAAGAATTGAGCCACCTGCTCTCCTTGTGTATAACCGATTTCAAGACCAATGAGCGCGGGTTTATTCATAAGGGACGGAAGCTGCTCAGCCAACTTTCTATATAAAATAAGTCCGTCTTCTTCTGCAAAAAGAGCACTATGCGGTTCATGCTCTAGCACGGTACTCGACATCTCTTTCGCCTCATCAAAAGCAATATACGGTGGATTCGATAACACGATATCAAATTTCTCACCTGCCAGAGGTTTCGTTAAATCCCCTAGTCGAAAATCAATATCCGCTGCTAATCTTTGTGCATTTCTTTGTGCTGTAGTTAAAGCAGCTTCGGATAAATCAGTAGCTACGACTGTTAGCTCTGGACATTCTAGCTTCATAGAAATAGCAATTGCACCACTACCAGTTCCGATGTCCGCAAACTTCACTGCTTGATCATTAAATATTTTGTTCATACGATTAATTGTTCCAAGCACTAATTCTTCGGTCTCGGGCCTTGGAATAAGTACTGACTCATCGACAATAAATGAACGGCCATAAAATTCTTCACTACCGAGGCAATACTGTACAGGTCGTCCACTTACATGCTCTTCGATGAGTTCTTTAAATTTTTCTTTTTGTTCAGCCGTTAATTTATCTTGAAGGTGTAACATTACTTCTGAATAGCTAGTGCCAAGTATATGCTGCATGACAATACGTGCTGCCGTTTCCTCACGATCATTATCCACTAAAAAAGAAGAAGCCCATTGAAGGGCCTCCATTACACTATTATAGGTCATCATTTAATCGCTCTAGCTTTGATGCTTGCTCCTCTAAAATGAGCGCATCAATAATTTCGCCTAGTCTACCTTCGACGATTTGATCTAGTTTTTGAATCGTTAAACCAATACGGTGGTCTGTTACACGGTTTTGTGGATAATTGTATGTGCGAATACGCTCAGAGCGATCGCCTGAACCTACAGCTGATTTACGTGTGGCATCGATTTCCTTTTGTGCTTCTTGCAAATACATATCAGCAACACGAGCACGTAGAATTTTCATTGCCTTTTCACGGTTTTTAATTTGTGATCGTTCATCCTGCATCGAAACAACAACACCTGTCGGTAAGTGAGTCATACGGACAGCTGACATCGTAGTATTTACCGACTGACCACCGGCACCAGAAGATGCAAAAGTATCAACTCGGATATCTTTTTCATGGATTTCAACATCTACTTCTTCAACCTCAGGTAAGCAAGCTACTGTCGCTGTCGATGTATGAATACGGCCTTGAGATTCTGTTGCAGGTACACGTTGTACACGGTGCGCACCATTTTCAAATTTGAATTTTGAATATGCACCTTGACCGTTAATCATAACAATAACTTCTTTATACCCGCCCATTGCGTTTGGCGTCGCTTCCATTATGTCAATTTTCCAGCCTTGTGTCTCTGCGTAACGAGAGTACATACGGAACAAATCACCAGCGAAAATATTCGCCTCGTCTCCACCAGCTGCTCCACGAATCTCCATAATAACGTTTTTATTATCATTAGGGTCTTTCGGAATTAATAGAATGCGTAAACGTTCTTCTAACTCTTCTTGCTGTTCTTTTAGTAGATTGAATTCTTCTTTCACCATCTCGTGCATATCAGGATCTTTTTCACTATCTAGCATTTCACGTGTTTCAGCTAATTGCTCTTTTACATTTTTATATTCACGATAAGCATCTACAGTTTCCTGGATATCTGATTGTTCTTTAGAATATTCACGTAGTTTTTTACTATCATTCACAATATCTGGATCACTCAAAAGCTCTGTTAGCCTTTCGTAACGATCCTCCACTGCTTGTAATCGATCGAACATGGATTTCACCTCTATTAAGTTTTTATGAAGTTTGCTCTTTAGTAATTGCAGAGAAACTTTAAATTAGAATTACGCTAAGCGCGTAAGAATATTTTTTGAACATTTTTCATTTCCACTACTTAGTATAAGGAAATTTCCGCATGTATGCTACTTTTTCTTAGTTCTATCAACTGAATCTTTGTGCATTATAGCGGCGGATGCGTGTGACATTTTCGACAAACCGGATAGTAGGAATCATTTCCTCCAATTTGAATTTGATCACCTGTATAAACAGGCTTTCCACTTTCATCAACACGTAAATTCATTGTCGCTTTTTTATGACAGAACCAGCAAATCGTCTTCATTTCCTCAATTTTATCTGCATATGTAAGCATGTACTGACTGCCTTCAAATAACTCATTTTGGAAATCGTTTTTTAGACCGAAGCCCATGACTGGAATATCTAACTCATCTACGATATAGGCTAACTGCAAAACATGCTCTTTTTTTAGAAATTGTACTTCATCAACAAGTACGCAATATGGTTTTACAGCATTGTTTTTTACTAGCTCAAAAATATTTGTATCATCATTAACAGGAATGGCTTGTTGACGTAAGCCTACTCGACTTGAGATAAAGCCTACTTCATCTCGCGTATCTATGCCTGGTGTAAACATCATTACAGGTTTTTGTTGTTCTTCATAGTTATGCGCAACTTTTAGAATTTCTATAGATTTACCACTATTCATTGCACCGTGTTTAAAATATAGCTGTGCCATTTTGTCTTCTCCCTTTCTTCATGTCGATCTGGATACTGAAAAGACTCGCATCAGGGTTTCTTAACTTCTTTCATCAGAAGTCTCCCACCTCTATAGATGTTGAGATGAATACGGATTTAATCTACTTTTCAACGGGTGTCCAAATGCCCCCTGAAAGAAGTTAAAGCCTCCGGCGGATGTCACGGAATCGGAAAGGAGTTCTTTGTGCAAGCACAAAGCCGATATCGGACGCAATTATGCCGAGGCATAATTGATTATACTGAAAAAAATACCTGCCAAGCACATGCTTGGCAGGTATTAAACTAACATTAGTTTTTAAGACCGTATTTTTTGTTGAAACGATCCACGCGACCATCAGCAGACGCGAATTTTTGACGGCCAGTATAGAATGGGTGACATTCGTTGCAGAACTCGACAACGATGTTTTCTTTTACTGAACCAGTTTTGAAAGAATTACCGCAAGAGCAAGTTACTGTTGCTTCTTTGTAATCTGGATGAATTCCTTGTTTCATATTCGTTTTCTCCTCTCGCCCTGAACCATCTGGAACAGAGTATTATCGAACTGTACCTTACATAGCCCGAATATGTCGGCTACATATGTACACGTTGCATACTTTGCTATATTAGCATATAAAATATACATTTGACAATAGTTAATGATTAGTTATTTATAACAAATAATTTAAATATCGCCCTATTGCAGAGTCAATAATAAAAGAGAAAATAATTTTAGATAAAATACCTGCTACTACTAAATAGAAAATAAAACCATAAAAACTATCAATAGTTTTAGATTTATTACTTAACAACTTAATAATGACAAAAATAGGGATGATTCCAATAACTAATGCAACCCCACCGTATATCATCATTATTGAATACTTAAATGATTTAAATAACCCAAATAAAATACTTAAAACCGCAAAGGCTATAGGTAGTGTATAATAGTTTCCTATTTTACTAATAACATTTGTAAAACTTTGACTTTCTGAAAATAGCTTTGAGGTTAAGAATATACCTAAGACACTTATTGCTATTAGTAAAGATATTAATAATGACATATAAAAGAATACTTGAATAAAAGATGGACTAAAGCTTTCGAAGAAACCAAATCCTCCAGAAAAGAAATTTTTCGTTAATAAGTATACTGATATTGCTGTTAATACAACATAGATAATCATACTAGCAAGACTATTTTTCCAAGTAGCTTCTACATTAAAATTTGCGGATGGCATTTTTAATTGTTCTAAAAAATAATTAAAGTATAACTTAGAATTCTTTTTAATTAATTCCATTTGCTCATTATTTTGCGTAGTTCCCTGAACAGTCTGATCATCATCACTCATGCTATCCATTGTTGCTGCTTGTTCACGTGCAGCATTTTCAAATGGAGTCCCACATTTCCCACAGAATTTTCCTTCTTCCTGTGAATGACCACATGTTATACAGTCTTTCATAAACACACCTCATTATAATTTTGTCTTTTTCGTATCTAAATCAACAATCATACGAAAAGACCTATTTCTTTTACGTTCATAATTAGTAGAACTGTAGTAGCTGGGGATTTATCGAGGGGCTATTTCTTGATGATGCTGAGGATTTATTTCGGTTCATTTTCCTCAGATTTTTTTGTAGAGTAATTACCACAGTTTATACAAAATAATACTTCTCCACTTTTTACTCCCTTCATTTTTTCATAAAATCCCATTACTGAGCATAATCCCCTGTATATTGTAACAAAATTATACAATACAAATTTATGAAATAATAGATTAAATTATTATGATTATAATCAGCTCAGCACTTTAATGTGTGGTCATTTCTGTTCCGACTGGGAATAGATTTCTTATAATTTCAAACTAACAAATAGAACATCAAAAAAATCACCATCGACTATTGCTAGTCAACGGTGATTCATGTTTATAGTAAGCCCTTACCTTTAGTAGCTTTTTTCATATCTTCATTTAACTTTTCAAAGAATTCTTCATTTGAATTTGTCGTACGTAATTTTTTCATGAAGCGCTCCGCGAAATCAGGTGCGTCCGAGAATGTTTTACGAATTGCCCATAGCTTTTCAAGTTGCTCAGGCTCAAGCAGAAGCTCTTCCTTACGTGTACCTGAACGGCGGATATCAAGCGCAGGGAAAATACGACGCTCTGCTAATTGGCGATCAAGGTGAAGCTCTAAATTACCTGTTCCTTTAAATTCTTCATAAATGACCTCATCCATGCGAGATCCTGTATCCACTAAAGCTGTTGCTAAAATTGTTAAGCTACCGCCTTCTTCAATATTACGTGCAGAACCGAAGAATCGTTTTGGTCTATGGAAGGCAGCAGGATCAATACCGCCTGAAAGCGTACGACCGCTCGGAGGAATAACTAAGTTATACGCTCGAGCTAAACGTGTAATAGAGTCCATTAAAATAATAACATCACGCTTATGCTCAACTAAGCGTCGTGCACGTTCTAATACAATTTCTGCAACTTTCACATGATTTTCTGGAACCTCATCGAAAGTCGAGCTCACTACATCTGCATTCACAGAACGTTCGATATCAGTTACTTCCTCAGGGCGTTCGTCAATAAGTAAGACAATTAACTCTGCATCCGGATAATTTGTTGTAATAGCATTCGCGATTTCTTTTAATAATGAAGTTTTCCCTGCCTTTGGTGGTGCAACGATCAATCCACGTTGCCCAAAGCCTACAGGTGCCACTAAATCCATAATACGAGTCGATAAATTACGTTGTGTTGTTTCAAGCTTAATTTGGCGATCAGGATATAAAGGCGTTAATGCAGGAAAATGCACACGTTCCTTTGCTACTTCTGGGTCTTCGCCGTTAACAGCATCCACCTGTAGTAGTCCATAATAGCGTTCGTTTTCTTTAGGTGGACGTACTTTACCAGATACCTTGTCCCCATTTCGTAAGTCAAAGCGACGAATTTGAGACGCAGAAATATAAATATCTTCTTTACTTGGAGAATAGTTAATTGGTCGAAGGAAGCCAAAGCCCTCTTGCGAAACAATTTCTAGTACACCTTCCATAAAGAAATAGCCCTCTTGCTCCGAACGTGTTTTCAAAATAGCAAATATTAATTCTTTTTTCGTTAGCTTGCTATAATATGAAATTTTGTATTGGCGTGCAAGGGCGTAAAGCTCTTTTAACGTCATGTTTTCTAATTGAGCGATTGTCAATGCAGACATATGCACAACTCCAGTCTTTTTCAAAATATAATTGCTGTTTTTGGGGTTAACAAAGAAGTTTTTTTTACGATAGGCTCTGTAGTCTATTCGTACCTGTCAGCTTGAATCAGAGCGATAGGTACTTGAATTAACTATGCAAAACAATGAAGCATAATATAGCCTTATAAAACTATGGGATGGTTGAAAATTTAGAAGAAGGTACCTAGCGCAAAAAGATGCACTAGGTATATTTTAGAAGAAATTTTTATTAATAGCTAGGTTTTTTATCAAGAGCGTGACGACCTTCTACAAAACGCACAGTTCCAGATTTAGCTCGCATAACAACTGAATGTGTTAATGCATAGGCTCCTTTATACTGCACACCTTTTAAAAGCTCACAATCTGTTACAGCAGTCGCTGCAAAAATAGCATCGTCACCTTTAACTAGGTCATCTAAATAAAGAACTTTCTCTACATCTACACCCATTTTTTTGCAACGTTCTAACTGTTCCTCATCTTCTGGGACTAGCTTCGCTTGGAAGTCTCCACCTAGACATTTTAATGCAACAGCTGAAATTACACCCTCTGGTGCACCACCTGTACCAAACATAATATCAATGCCAGTTTCATCAAAAGCAGTATTGATAGCTGCTCCAACGTCGCCGTCTTGAATAAATTTAATACGTGCCCCAGCTTCTCGGATTTCATCAACAATTGCTTGGTGACGTGGTCGATCTAAAAGTGTAGCTACTACGTCTGAAATATCTTTATTTTTAGCTTTTGCTACCTGTAATAAATTATACGTAACAGAAGCGTTAATATCTACCTTACCTGCTGCCTCTGGTCCTACTGCAATTTTTTCCATGTACATATCAGGTGCGTTTAACAGATTACCTTTATCTGCAATAGCAAGAACTGTCATTGCACCATTTGTACCCTTCGCTACAATATTTGTACCTTCTAATGGGTCAACTGCGATATCTACTTGAGGACCTCCATTACGTAGGCCAAGCTCTTCACCAATATAAAGCATTGGTGCTTCATCCATTTCGCCTTCACCAATCACCACTGTAGCATGCATTGGAATTGTATCGAACATTACACGCATCGCTGTCGTCGCTGCATCATCTGCCTCAATTTTCAAACCGCGACCCATCCATTTCCCGGATGCGATTGCTGCTGCCTCTGTTACTCGTACTACTTCCATCGATAAACTACGTTCCATTGTTTTATTTGCCTCCCGTTATCGGCATTTTTAATCGCCGAAACATTCAAATTACCTCTATTGTAACATAGTTAGTTCAAAACTTTTAGCTCTCATTATTCCTTTGCCTCTGCTACGCGGGCCATTATTGTTTCACGTCGAATATCAGCGCCTAAATCACGTAATTTCTCAATAAGTGAGCTATAACCACGCTCAATATGATAGATATCATGAATTTCCGTTTCACCTTCAGCTAACAGGCCTGCTAATACTAATGCGGCACCAGCACGAAGATCGGTAGCAGTTACAGTTGAACCATGTAATTTACTAGGCCCTGTAATAATAGCTGTATTGCCTTCAACGCGTGCATTGGAATTCAAACGACGAAGTTCATCAATATGCTTAAATCGAGCTGTATAGATTGTATCTGTTATCTTTGAGGAACCAAATGCTTGAGACATTAAAACAGAAAGTGGTTGCTGAATATCAGTTGGGAATCCAGGATACACTAATGTTTTCACATCAACGGCTTGCAATGTGGAGAGATCCGTTTTTGGCACAAAAATACTTTCTTCACCGATTTCAATTTTCACACCCATTTCACGAAGCTTTGCAATAATCGCCTCTAAATGCAATGGAATAACATTATCAATTGTAATGCCTTCACCTAAAGCGGCAGCCATAATCATAAATGTAGCAGCTTCAATACGATCTGGAATAATCGTATGCTCCGTACCATGAAGTTCCTCTACGCCTTCAATACGGATAACACTTGTACCTGCACCTTTAATATTAGCTCCCATGTTAGTGAGAAGAGTAGCTACATCAATAATTTCCGGTTCTTTTGCTGCATTTTCAATAACCGTACGTCCCTTCGCAAGGACTGCAGCTAACATAATATTAATTGTTGCACCAACACTGGCAACGTCTAAATATATTTTTGCGCCAATTAATTCATCAGCACGTAAATAAATTGCTCCATGCTCATTAGTGATTTTCGCACCTAATGCCTCAAAGCCTTTTATATGTTGGTCAATAGGACGCGGCCCTAAGAAACAGCCTCCTGGTAAACCAATCACAGCTTTTTTAAAGCGGCCTAGCATTGCTCCCATTAAGTAATAGGAGGCACGAAGCTTTTTCACGTTGCCGTTTGGTAATGGCAATGCAATCATTTCTGTCGGATCTATGGTCATTATGCCATCCTCAAATGACACTTCTCCACCGATTTCCTCTAATAATGCCTTTAACGTCCATGCATCAGAAATTTCTGGTATCCCTCCAATTGTCACTGGAGAGTTCGCCAAAATTGATGCTGGAATTAAGGCGACTGCACTATTTTTTGCACCACTAACTTTTATTGTACCCTTTAGACGATTTTCGCCTGTAATTTTATAAACATCCATTTCGCGTTCTCCCTCATGATTGGAAAGTAATTTTTCTGCAATTGGCTCACTATATAATCTTATTATTTGCCTTTTCTCTTATTCCAATCCGTTAAAAATCCTTCAATTCCTTTTTCCGTTAATGGATGATGGAAAAGTTGCTTTAATACTTTAAAAGGAGTAGTTGCAATATGTGCACCAGCAAGTGCTGCCGCTGTTACGTGCTGTGGATGACGAATAGATGCAGCGATAATTTGCGTATCGATATTATGGATTGTGAAAATATCTGCAATCGTTTCAATTAGTTCTACACCGTTTTGCCCCATATCATCTAGACGACCGATAAATGGTGATACATATGTAGCACCTGCACGAGCAGCCATTAATGCTTGGTTGGCACTAAAGATTAATGTTACGTTCGTTTTAATACCTTTGTCTGCAAAGAAGCGACATGCCTCTAAGCCAGCTGGAGTCATTGGCAGTTTAACTGTAATATTTGGAGCAATTTCAGCCAATTCTAAGCCTTCTTTAATCATACCTTCCGCATCTAGAGCAATTACTTCCCCACTCACTGAGCCATCTACAAGCTCTGTGATTTCACGAAGTCGATCATGGAAAGAAACGTTCTCTTCTTTAGCAACTAACGATGGGTTTGTCGTAACACCTGATAAAATACCCCATGCGTGTGCTTCTTTAATCTCTTCAAAGTTTGCTGTATCAATGAAAAATTTCATTATATTCCCTCCTGATCACTGTCTGGTTCATTACCATAACTGGGTTGATTTTCGTTCCGATTGGGCGCTTTACTAGGGCCGTTCAGTTGAATCGGAAATCAACTATTATACATTACATTCGTTTTAACACAAATGCCATCCCCAACTTTTGGTGATGAACCCCCATATTTAAATTTTCGCCAAAAATTTATCATTTCAAAAACAAGAGAAGGTCGATAACAGCATCAACACTTCTCTTATTTTGTGTATTCATCTGATCTTTTGTACTTTTAGATACAAAAATTATGCTTTTTGCGCACTACCAAATTCACGGATTTTCCCGATAACTGTTGTTTTAATCGCTTCACGTGCTGGAGCAAGGAATTTACGAGGGTCATAAACAACTTTATCTTTATCAAGAACTTCACGGATTACTTTAGTAGCAGCAATTTGATTTTCAGTATTGACGTTAATTTTTGCTGTACCTAATGAAATTGAGCGTTGGATATCTTTTGTTGGAATTCCTGTACCACCATGTAATACTAATGGTAAATCTGCTAATTTAGAGATTTCTTCCATTTCTTTAAAACCTAAATTTGGTTCTCCTTTGTAAGGACCATGTACAGAGCCTAGTGCTGGCGCTAAGCAATCGATATCTGTTAACTCAACCATTTTACGGCATTCCTCTGGATCAGCGTACATAATACCACCGATAACGCCATCCTCGTCACCGCCTACTGTGCCAAGCTCCGCTTCAACAGAAACACCTTTCGCATGAGCGTACTCAACTACTTTTGAAGTAGTCGCAACATTTTCCTCGAATGGATGATGAGATGCATCAATCATAACCGAAGTAAATCCTGCATCAATTGCTTCTTTACATTTTTCAAAGCTTGAACCATGGTCAAGATGAATAGCTACAGGTACTGTAGTGCCATAAGATTCCATCAAACCTTTTACCATGTGTACAACGGAGATGAATCCGCCCATATATTTACCTGCGCCTTCAGAAACGCCTAGAATAACTGGAGATTTTTCTTCTTGTGCTGCTTGTAAAATTGCTTGAGTCCACTCAAGGTTGTTGATGTTGAACTGACCAACCGCATAACCTTCTGCTTTTGCTTTAATTAACATCTCTTTCATAGATACTAATGCCATACTAAAAATCCTCCTCTTAGGACTATTCTTTTACATAGATATGCTATTCAATCATAGCAAAAACAAAGTAACCTGAAAAGCATTTCAGGTTACTTTGTTTTCTGCACGAAAGCGAAGTGCAACGGAGCGACAGTGCCAACCGCAATGGAGTGCAACGGAACGAAGGTTTAGCCCCTGAAAAGCAGGGGCTGTTATTTTCTACACGAAAGCGAGCGACAGCGTCAAACCGCAGTACAGTGAAACGAAACGAAGGTTCTAGTTGCTGGGACAAAACTCGTCAAAACCTTAAAAAGCGCGAGAAATCAATTTAGAAACGTTGATTTCTTGTGCTTTTTTGATGTTAAATTTTGCGTAAAAAAATATGCTTATGTCATAAGCGGCGCAAATTATCAGTGCGGTCAGATAGTGTTGCATGAAGGTAGATGTCGATATTTTTCGAAAGTTGGGTGATAAATCGATAAAGTTGGGTGATAAACAATCAAAAGTTCTCGATAAATCTCAAAACTGCAGCTCATCGGACGCCCCAAGGAAGCTTTGCACTGTGCGAAAGCGTAGCGACAGCAACAACAACAACAACAACAACAACAAAGCGCCGAGTAGGAGCGGAAATTAAACCTCACGTTATGATGAGCCTTATATTTCGGAAGCAAAATGAATATGAAACGATAGAACATTACTTCAAATCGAATAATAACCATAAAAAACAGGCGGTGTTGACCACTGCCTGTTCATCTAAACTTTTAATGTTTTATTAACTTCATCTCGCACTTCAAAAATATCAAAAGGCTTAGTAAAATATCGAATTGCTCCTAAATCTAATGCCTCCTGTACAACGTCCAATTCACCATATGCAGTCATCATAAATACTGGGAGTTGTGGCCACTTCTCTTTTAAGCGCTTTAAAATTTCTATGCCATCCATCCCTGGAATTTTCATGTCTAATAGGACACAATCCATTTCCTCCTCAGCATATTTCAGTGCTTCCATACCATTTGCAGCTAAATATGTAACATAACCTTCCTTTTTCAACACTTCATTTAAAAGTAAACGAATTCCTGGTTGATCATCGACAATTAGTAATCGTTTCACATTCATTCCGCCCTTTTTGAGTTATTATTCTTACAGAAAAACTTCCTATATTATGTATTATTCTCCTTTAACCTCTTAATACCTTCTAGTATTATAAATTATCTGCTTTTGCTTTATGCTCTTTTCATACCTATAATATTGATTGAGGTGGGATCATGTCAAAAATTCTAACAACACAATTAAGTGGATTATTACAAAGAATAACACAAAATGAAGAGGAAGCTATTGAAGAAACAGCGCGATTACTTGCACAAGCGGGTATTGGTGAAGGCAATGTCTATTTCGCATGTTTTGGCGAAATGCAAGTTGTCGAATTAAATGCATGCCAAGCTGTGGAACGTTTTACGAAGTTAGTCCCTTGGACAAAAGATACAGTGATTACGGAAGCTGATCGTGTATGCATTTTTACACGTAGTGCACACGATGAGGATGCATTAGCCTTAGCACTGCAATTAAATAATCAGTTTATTCCATTTGCAGCAGTTGCTAGCGAAGTTGTTAATTCCGAAAACCCACTAGCAGATTTAGCGTATACGTATATTTCAACACGCATGCGCGGTGGTTTATTACCAAACGATTTAGGCAAGCGCATAGTCGTGCCACATGCTATTGCTGCCCTTTTTGTTTATGAAGCAGTAAAAATTGCGTATGATGAAATGCTTGGCCTTGATGACGAAGAGTTGTAATAATTCCATCATTTTCGCCTTTGCATAATTGACGCTGCCGCTGTCAAGCGCAGATTATGAAGAAAAAAAAGAGTTGTCTCAGCACTTGAGACAACTCTTTTTTCATTATTTGAATGTTGATCCGATAAAATCACGGAACAATGGCTGTGGACGGTTTGGACGTGATACCAATTCAGGGTGGAATTGACATGCTACGAAGAAATTATTTTCTGGTAACTCGATAATTTCCACTAATTTACCGTCAGGGCTTGTACCTGAGAAGACAAGACCTTCAGCTTCCATCGCTTCACGATATTCATTGTTAAATTCATAACGATGGCGGTGACGTTCATAAACAAGTTCTTGACCATAAGCTTGGATTGCCTTTGAGCCTTCTTTTAACTTACATGGATATAAACCTAAACGTAATGTACCACCGATGTCTACACTGTCGTTTTGATCTGGTAGGAAATCGATAATAGGATATTGCGTTTTTGGATCAAGCTCTGTAGAATGCGCTCCTTGTAAACCAAGTACGTTACGAGCAAATTCTACTGTTGCAAGTTGCATACCTAGGCAAATACCTAAGAATGGTACATTATTTTCACGAGCATATTGCGTCGCTAAAATTTTACCTTCAACTCCACGATCACCGAAGCCACCTGGAACTAAAATTGCATCAGCACCTTTTAATAATGAAACAACATTGTCAGCATCCACATGTTCTGCATTGATCCAATCAATCTCAATATCAGAATTAAATGCATAGCCTGCATGCTTTAATGCCTCTACAACAGAAATGTAAGCATCTTGTAGTTCTACATATTTACCTACTAATGCTACTTTTCGTTTATTTGGTAAGCTCTTCACTTTTGCTACAAGCTCGCGCCATTCTTCCATATCTGCCTCTGGTGCTTCAATGCCAAAATGGTCAAGCACGATATCATCAATATCTTGTGCATGAAGGTTTAGTGGTACTTCATATAAATGTTCTGCATCGCGAGATTCAATAATTTCGTGTGGCTGAACATCACAGAATAAAGCTAATTTTTCTTTCATATCCTGAGGCACTTCTTGCTCTGTGCGTACAACGATAATATTTGGTTGAATACCTAAAGAACGTAATTCTTTTACAGAATGCTGAGTTGGTTTTGTTTTTAGCTCACCTGCAGCTTTAATATAAGGAATAAGCGTACAGTGAACATACATCACATTGTTATGACCTAAATTCGTTTTCATTTGACGAATTGCTTCAAGGAATGGCAATGACTCAATATCTCCAACTGTTCCGCCTACTTCTGTAATAACTACGTCTGCATTAGTTTCGCGACCAGCTCGTTGAATACGATCTTTGATCTCATTTGTAATGTGAGGAATTACTTGTACTGTTCCACCGTTGTATTCACCGCGGCGTTCTTTTTGTAATACAGATTGATAAACACGTCCTGATGTTACTGTAGAATGTTTTCCTAGGTTAATATCAATGAAACGTTCGTAGTGACCTAAGTCTAAGTCAGCTTCTGCGCCATCATCTGTTACGAAAACCTCACCATGTTGATAAGGACTCATTGTACCTGGGTCAATATTGATATATGGGTCAAATTTTTGAATCGTTACTTCTAATCCGCGATTTTTTAATAAACGACCTAGAGATGCTGCTACAATCCCTTTTCCAAGTGAAGAAACAACCCCACCTGTTACAAAAATATACTTCGTCATGAAAAAATTCCTCCTTTTGTTGTTCTAGAAATTACTAGTAAGAAAAGTGCATTCACGTCCTAAGCTAAGTAATCTTGAGCATTAATGCAAATGTCTCTACGGCCTAAGAAATTGATATTTCTTATCCCTAAAATAAGAAAAGCCGAGAATGCCTACAAAATTGTAGTCGATTCGAAGCTGTAATCGTTTCTATCTCTTTTCTACTTTCCTTTTAAAAAATCCATCCTAACATATACTCAGTCACCGATTAATATACATCATGAATAATTTAGAGCATTTATATTCATTCCGTAGCTATAAACATGGGAGAACTTGACTGAATATAGTTAAAAAAATAAAAAAACGCTCCTCCTGCATAGGTTTGCAGGGGAAGCGTATTACATACACGGTCTTTCTCCTTTAATTAAGGAGCCCAAGTAAAAGATTAAACGGAACCGCGATAGAAGTCAAGATTTTTTACTACACGGATAAAAGAAAGAAAATTTCAAAGAGTAATTATCATCAATTATGCCTCAGCATAATTGCATCCGGAATCGGCTTATTTCAGCGGTTGTTTGCTGAAATAAGTTAGATTTCGTCCTCTTCTTCAAATTCCTCTTCATCTTCATCAGTAAAGTCCTCGTCGATTTCTTCATCGATTTCCTCTATATCTTCTTCATCAAAATCGATATCTTCTTTATCTTCTTCTTCTTCATCTAGATCATCATCTTCTTCAACGAATTCTTCATAATCTTCATCGAAGTCAATATCTTCTTCCTCTATATCTTCATCTAAATCATCTTCTTCAACGGCAGCTTTAGATTTTTTCTTATGAGTTTTAACAGAAGGAGCTGTTTCTTCTTCAATCTGTTCAACTTTATACCATTCACGTAAGCCCCAGCCAGTTTCCTGATTAAATAAGAAGCGGCCATCTACATTTAAATCTGTGTAAAATTGTAGTAGGCGAGCTTTCATTTCTTCATCACTATAGCCTACAAGCTCTTGAATAATTGTTAATAAGTCATTAAAAGACACTGAGGCACGTTTTTCATTTAAAATTGCATACGCTAAGTTAATTAACGACTCTTCCGTTAATTGTTCTTTTGTCATTTCACGAAAATTCATTCGTGCACTTCCTTTCCCTCATCACATTGGACGTTTTAAAATTTATATAGCTTTATTGTCGGAGCGCAGCAAAAAAGGCCGCACAAAAGTAACTTTCCATATCATAAGCATAATACCCATTATATACAAAGTTTTATCCTCTTTGCTAGCTTCAATTACTGTTTTTTATATCACGCATTTTTTTTATCCCTAAGTAAAACAAATAGAAAGATAATATAAGTAAAGGAACAGCGCCAAATTGCTTATCATACAGGAAAATAACTCCTACCACCAAAGCCAAAATAATGATGTAGTTAATTGTTGATTTCATCATTCTACTGCGCCTCCCCTTTTTTTTACATTTCTTATTATAACGGAAATAAAAAGAAGTGCCTAATCCTAAGACTAGACACTTAAAACTTCACAAACATTTTGCACAAACAAAATACTACGAATTACATATTACGACGATATTGTCCGCCAACCTCATATAAAGCATTTGTGATCTGCCCTAAGCTAGCGACTTTTACGGTTTCCATAAGCTCCGCGAAAATATTACCGTTGTTTACAGCTACTTGTTGTAAACGGGCAAGGGCCGCTTCGTTCTCACCTTCATGTTGCTTCCAGAAGGCATGTAAATTATGAATTTGCGTCTCTTTTTCTTCCGTCGAGGCACGCGCAATTTCCATATTGTTAATTTCATCTTCTGAAGGTGGGTTCGGATTTAAGTATGTGTTCACACCAATGATTGGTAACTCACCTGAATGCTTTAGCATCTCGTAGTGCATGGATTCCTCTTGAATTTTACCACGTTGATATTGTGTTTCCATTGCACCTAGCACGCCACCACGATCATTGATACGATCAAACTCTTCTAGTACCGCTTCTTCTACAAGATCTGTTAACTCTTCTACGATAAACGCTCCTTGTAATGGATTTTCGTTTTTCGCTAAGCCATGTTCCTTCGTAATAATCATTTGAATAGCCATTGCACGACGTACAGATTCTTCCGTAGGCGTTGTAATGGCCTCATCATATGCATTTGTATGCAATGAATTACAGTTATCCTGTAATGCCATTAACGCCTGTAACGTTGTGCGGATATCATTAAAATCAATCTCCTGTGCATGCAAACTGCGTCCAGATGTTTGGATATGATATTTTAATTTTTGTGCTCGTTCATTGGCGCCGTACTTATCACGCATGACAACTGCCCAAATGCGACGGGCTACACGTCCAATAACTGTGTACTCTGGATCAAGTCCGTTAGAGAAGAAGAATGATAGATTTGGCGCAAAGTCGTCAATATTCATTCCTCGGCTTAAATAATATTCCACATACGTGAAGCCATTTGCTAATGTGAAGGCCAATTGTGATATTGGGTTCGCACCAGCTTCAGCAATATGGTAACCAGAAATAGATACTGAGTAATAATTACGAACTTTATGATCGATAAAGTATTGCTGAATATCTCCCATCATTCGTAACGCAAACTCTGTTGAGAAAATACATGTATTTTGCCCTTGGTCTTCTTTTAAAATATCTGCTTGCACGGTTCCACGTACAACCTGTAATGTCTTCTCACGTGTCTCCGTAAATTCTTCAACTGTTAAAGGTCGACCAAGTTCTTCCTCACGTAGTTTCACTTGCTGATCAATAGCCGTATTCATGAACATCGCCAAAATAACCGGTGCTGGACCGTTAATTGTCATTGATACTGAAGTTGATGGCGCACATAAATCAAAACCTGCATAAAGCTTTTTCATATCCTCTAGCGTACAAATAGATACACCCGATTCTCCAACTTTCCCATAAATATCTGGTCGGTAATCAGGATCCTCACCATAAAGTGTTACCGAATCAAATGCTGTTGATAATCGTTTTGCATCATCATCCTTCGATAAATAATGGAATCGTTTATTCGTACGCTCAGGCGTGCCTTCACCAGCAAATTGTCGCTTCGGATCTTCACCTTCACGTTTAAATTGGAATACCCCCGCTGTATAAGGGAATTCACCAGGTACATTTTCTCTATAAACCCAGCGTAAAATTTCACCATAATCTACGAATTTTGGTAAAGCAACTTTAGGTATTTTTATACCAGAAAGGCTTACTGTCTTTAAAATTGTTCGAATTTCTTTATCACGAACTTTCGTGACAAATTCGTCTCCTGCATACGCTTCTTTTAAAGCATGCCAATTGTCTAATATTCGTTTAGACTCAGCTGTTAATTCATCTCTAACACCTTCCGCTAAAGAAGTGAGAGATGCGATAAGTGCATCATTTGGCGCTTTTTCCTTAACCGCTGCAATAGCTCCCTCTAATTGGAATAGACGGCGAGCAAATTCCACCTGTTGCTCTGATTTTTTATGATAGCCACGCACAGTATCTGTCAGTTCTCGTAAATAATAACGACGATCGTTTGGAATGATAACATCTTGCTTTTGAGTTTTCGCAAATTGCTCATAGCCTGTTTCCCAATTACTACCTGTCTTCGTATTAATGATATTGACTAATGCAGCAAATAAAGCATTCGTTCCTTTATCATTAAATTGACTGGCAATCGTACCGTACACAGGCATAGTATCAATCGATTCATCCCAAAGCTCTCGTGAACGTTGATATTGCTTCTGCACTTGACGTAATGCATCCTCAGAACCTTTGCGTTCAAATTTATTGATAGCGATTACATCCGCAAAATCGATCATGTCAATTTTTTCAAGCTGAGTTGGAGCACCAAACTCACTTGTCATCACATACATGGATAGATCAGTGTATTTTGTAATTTCCGCATCACCCTGACCAATACCACTTGTTTCTACAATGATTAAATCATAACCCGCTACACGCGTTACATCTAGCACATCCCCAATGGAAGCAGTAAGTTCTGTACGAGATCCACGGGTTGCTAAACTACGCATATATACGCGATTATTGAAAATCGCATTCATACGAATTCGGTCACCAAGTAAAGCCCCACCTGTCTTTTGCTTTGTCGGATCGACAGAAAGAATAGCTACGCGTTTATCCGGAAACTCCTTCAAGAAGCGGCGAATTAATTCATCTGTTAAGGAAGATTTACCCGCACCACCTGTTCCAGTAATGCCCAATATAGGCGTCCCTTTTGAGCGTTTGCGAGCTTCCGCTAGCATCTTTTTCGTTTCTTCATCATCATTTGACTCAGCAGCAGTTAATAAATTTGCTAAAATTTCAGGTGTTTCTGTGGATAGAGCATCCAGCTTTTCTTGATAGCTACCTATAGCAGTCGGGAAATCAGTTCCTTTAATTTTCTCATTAATCATCCCTTGTAAACCTAAAACACGCCCATCCTCTGGTGAGAAAATCCCTGCAATCCCGTAAGCATGTAGCTCTTTAATTTCACGTGGTAAAATAACACCACCGCCACCACCATAAATTTTAATATGTGGCGCCCCTTTTTCACGCAGCAAATCATACATATATTTAAAGTATTCCATATGCCCGCCTTGATAAGAAGATACCGCAATACCTTGAGCATCCTCTTGAATCGCAGCATTTACGACTTCTTCCACGGAGCGGTTATGTCCTAAATGGATTACCTCTACACCGCTTGATTGTAAAATACGTCGCATAATGTTAACCGAAGCATCATGTCCATCAAAAAGACTCGATGCTGTTACAAAACGTACGTGATTTTTTGGACGATATACTTCTACCTTTGTCATATGAAATCCCCACTTTCTCCCCTTAATGTTCTTTATCGACTCATCATCATAAAGTGTGGTTGATTTCCGTTCCGACTGGGCGCTTTCCTGGGGGCGTCCGATGAGCCGCTTCACTCGCACCGCTCGCTCCAGGGTCTCATCTGTGACGCTGATCCCCAAGGAGTCGCCCAGTCTCCACTTCAATCAACTAATTTACATGACATACATTTTTAACAAATATCATCCCCAACTTTGGTGATGAGCCTCATAAAAAAGCCGGTAATTGCAATGTCGCTCTATGCAATTACCGACAACCCCTTTACGGAACTTATTAGAACCCCTTTATGCCCGAAATAAACAATGTTATTTGCATTTCAATAAATTCGTCAATAGAGTGCTGACGATGGAGCGCCCATTTACGGAATGCCCAGCTTTGTCCAGAAACGACTAAGTTATTTGCTGCCAAGTGAATTTGTTGATCCGTCATCGTTATTTCACCTGACTGCACACAGCGTTGTAGTAATCGCTCAAAAGTACCTACCATTTCAAACTCTTTACTAAATACATAACGTTGTGCTTCTTTTGATAATGATTTAGTTTCCTGATACATGATTGTCAGCTCATCAACCATACTATCAATTTGCAAGAAATACTCTCGAATCATTTCCTTTAACTCTTCTATAGTTCCTGCCTTAATCTCATAACTTGAAAGTCGCTCCATCGCATGGTGATAAATACTATCACATACAAGGTAAAGGACATCTTCCTTAGTACGAATATATTCATATAATGTTCCGATACTAAAGCCTGCAGCTTTTGCGATTTCTCTCGTGGTAGCACGATGAAAACCTTTTTCTTTAAATAATTTAATGGCTCCCTCTATCATTTGTTCTCGACGAATGGCGATGAGATTTTCATCTTTTACCGTTGACTGTACTTGGGGTCTTTTATCTCTTTCTGTCATACGTTATTTTGTCAACATACGAGAGATAACAAGTCGTTGAATCTCTTGTGTACCTTCATAAATTTGTGTGATTTTTGCATCACGCATGAAGCGCTCAACTGGATAATCTTTCGTATAGCCATATCCACCAAAGACTTGAATCGCCTCAGTCGTTACATTCATCGCAGTATCGCCAGCCATTAATTTTGCCATTGCAGATGCCTTACCATAAGGTAGACCATTTGATTCCAACCAGGCCGCTTGGTATGTAAGCAGTCGAGATGCTTCAATTTGAGTTGCCATATCCGCTAGTTTAAAGGAGACACCTTGGTTAGCAGTAATCGGCTTACCAAATTGCACACGCTCTTTACCGTATTCAACAGCTGCATCTAACGCACCTTGTGCAATCCCTACAGCTTGTGCCGCAATACCATTACGTCCTCCATCAAGTGTTGTCATCGCAATTTTGAAGCCTTCTCCCTCAGCTCCAAGCATGTTTTCTTTCGGAACGCGACAGTTATCAAAAATAATTTCAGTTGTAGGAGATGAACGAATTCCTAGTTTTTTCTCCTTCTTTCCTACCGAGAAGCCTTCATAGCCAGCTTCAACGATAAAAGCGGTTGTGCCATGTTTAGCTTCTGGGTCTGTTACTGCAAATACAACATATGTATCTGCTACTCCACCATTGGTAATGAAAATCTTCGAGCCGTTTAAAATATAATCATCGCCATCACGTTTTGCATAAGTTTTCATGCCTCCAGCATCAGAACCTGATCCTGGCTCCGTTAAGCCATATGCACCGATATGTTTACCTTCTGCCATCGGACGAAGATATTTTTGTTTTTGTTCTTCATTACCGAATTTATAGATCGGCCAACCCGCAAGCGAAGTATGTGCTGATAAAGTTACCCCTGTTGACGCACATACACGTGATAATTCTTCTACAGCAATGACATACGCAAGATAATCAAAGCCTGCACCGCCGTATTCTTCTGGCCATGGAATACCTGTTAAGCCTAGCTCCGCCATTTTATCAAAAATTGCACGGTCAAACTCTTCGTTCTCGTCACGTTCAGCTGCTGTTGGTGCTACTTCATTAATAGCAAAATCACGAATCATTTCGCGTAATTGCTCATGCTCTTCTGATAATTGAAAGTTCATTGTCCATTTCCCCTTTTTCGTTAGACTCTGTTAGTGCTATATTGTTGATTTCAATTTTTGATAATGTTTCTGGATTATTGCTTCGAGAAACCGAGCAAATCTTTTTGTTACCTGAGCGATTCATTGCTTTACCTGAGCAGTTCTTCGGGTTACTCGAGCGATTTATTGCTTTACCTGATCAGATTTCCGGGTTACCCGAGCGATTTATTTTAGCAATCGACATCATCCTTGAAAAATCAACATTGTAAAGACCTTATTTAAGTAAATGTTTACTAATGACTAGCTTTTGAATTTCACTTGTACCCTCGTATATTTCTGTCACCTTTGCATCTCGGAAATAACGCTCTACGGGATAGTCTTTTGTATAGCCATAGCCACCAAAAATTTGGATAGCGTCTATTGCTGTTTGCACTGCCGTACGAGAGGCAAAAAGTTTTGCCGTCGAGGCCTCGGCTCCACACGGTAACCCTTTTGTGCGTAAATCCGCTGCCCGATAAACTAATAATTTCGCTGCTTCTACAGCAGTCGCCATATCAGCAAGCTTGAAGCCAACCCCTTGTTGCGCTGCAATAGGCTTTCCAAATTGAACACGTTCTTTGGCATAGGCAGTAGCTGCCTCTAGCGTTGCTTCAGCAATGCCTAGAGCTTGTGCTGCGATTCCAATACGTCCAACATCTAAGTTGGCCATTGCAATTTTAAAGCCTTCCCCTTCCTCCCCAAGAAGGTTCGTAGCTGGAATGCGACAGTTGTCGAATGTTAGTTGAACTGTACGTGAGCCGTGTAGACCCATTTTATGTTCATCTTTCCCTATGATTAAGCCAGGTGTTCCTTTTTCAACTATAAATGCTGAAATACCGCGTGTTTTTTCAGCAGGATTCGTTGAGGCAAAGACAATATAAACATCTGCTTCTCCGCCGTTTGTAATAAACACCTTGGAGCCGTTGATGACATATTCATCTCCATCTCGCACCGCTTTAGATTGTAAAGAGCCAGCGTCAGAACCAGCGCTAGGCTCCGTTAAACAAAATGCCCCTAAATATTCACCTGCAGCAAGCTTTGGAACATAACGTTTCTTTTGTTCATCGTTGCCGAAATAAATAATGGGATTTGTTCCAACCGAAGTATGCACAGATAAAATAACCCCCATTACCGCGCTAACCTTCGACAGTTCATTGATAGCAATTATGTACGATGTAAAATCCATCGCTGAGCCGCCTAATTCCTCAGGCGTCGTGATCCCCATTAAACCTAATTCTCCCATTTGTGCAAGGAGTTCGCGTGGAAACTCTCCTGCCTCCATACGTTCTACCCACGGTTCGATTTTATTCTGAGCGAAATTCCGAACCATATCACGCATCATTATTTGTTCATCTGTAAATTGTAAATGCATCTATAATGTCACCCCTGTACGTTGTCCCGTAGCATTACACTTCGTTTGAATCGTCCCATCCCCATAGGATTATTCGTAAACGTAAAATCCTCTTCCAGATTTTTTACCTAGCCATCCTGCTGCCACATATTTACGAAGCAATGGACAAGGTCTATATTTACTATCACCTAAGCCCTCATGTAAAATCTCCATGATGGATAGACATGTATCAAGACCAATGAAATCTGCTAATGTTAATGGCCCCATCGGATGATTCATTCCGAGCTTCATCACATCATCAATAGCTTCCTTCGATGCTACACCCTCATACAATGCGTAGATCGCTTCATTAATCATTGGTAATAAAATACGATTTGAAATAAAGCCTGGGAAGTCATTTACTTCCACTGGCGTTTTCGATAATTTTACTGTCATTTCTTCAACCGCTTTGTAGACTTCATCACTCGTAGCTAACCCTCTAATAATTTCTACAAGCTTCATAACAGGTACCGGATTCATAAAGTGCATACCAATCACTTGCTCTGGACGATTTGTGACAGCTGCAATTTCCGTAATTGGTAAAGATGATGTATTCGTAGCTAAAATGGCATGTGCCGGTGCAATCTGATCAATTTGCTTAAAGATGGATTGCTTTACTTCCATATTTTCCACTGCTGCCTCGATGATAATATCTACGTCACTAGCATCCTCTAAATCTAGTGACATATTAATACGACCTAGAATGGCCGCCTTCTCATCCTCAGTTTTACGACCCTTTTCGACATCACGTGTCAGGTTTTTCGTAATGACTCCTAAACCACGTTCGAAAAATTCTTGCTTCATGTCGTTCAGTTTGACGTCATAACCAGCTTGTGCACAAACTTGTGCAATGCCGGAGCCCATTTGCCCAGCACCAATAACCATTACTTTTTGAATTCCCATCATTCATGTCCCCCTGTTTTCGGTACTTCAATCATAACCGCATCGCCTTGCCCTCCACCTGAGCAGATAGCAGCAATTCCGATACCACCGCCACGGCGCTTTAATTCATGAGCAAGTGTTAAAATAATGCGTGCTCCAGATGCTCCGATTGGATGACCTAATGCAACTGCACCACCGTTAACATTGACCTTTTCAGCATCTAAATCCGCCAATTGTTTGCTGACAAGTGCTACTGCTGCAAATGCTTCATTGATTTCGATCAAATCAATGTCAGCTAATGATTTCCCCGTCTTTTTCAGTAATTTGTTAATGACAAGCCCTGGTGTTTGCGGGAAGCTCTCTGGCTCAATAGCAATCTCTTCATGGCCGATAATAACTGCAAGTGGCTCTCTGCCTTCACGAGTTGCACGTTCTTCACTCATTACTACTAAGGCACATGCACCATCGTTAACACCAGGTGCATTACCTGCTGTAATTGTTCCATCCTTGTCAAAGGCTGGTTTGAGTTTTGCAAGTACCTCCATTGATGTACCAGCTCTTGGTGCCTCGTCTGTATCGACTTGAAGCGGTTCTCCCTTACGTTGTGGAATTTCCACAGGCACAATTTCTTCAGCAAAGTAACCTTTTTCAATTGCTGCAAGTGCACGTTCATGACTGCGAACTGACCAAGCATCCTGCTCCTCACGGCTTAACGAATATTCTTTCGCCGTTGTATTACCGTAGCTTCCCATATGCGGCCTTGCCTTATTAAAGGCACATGTTAAGCCATCATATAGCATGCCATCCACCATCGTTGAGTCGCCCATGCGTAAGCCAGTTCGACCATTTTGTAAATAATACGGTGCATTGGACATGGACTCCATGCCACCAGCGATCATTACTTCTTCGTCCCCTAATCGAATTAGCTGATCTGCTAGTGTTACAGCACGCATCCCTGACGCACAAACTTTGTTAATCGTTTCTGTTTTTACCGCTATTGGTAAATTTGCTTTGATTGCAGCCTGCCTTGAAGGAATTTGGCCCTGTCCCCCTTGTAAAACGGAGCCTAAAATTACTTCATCCACTTCATCAGGCGAAAGATTCGCTTTCTCAAGTGCCCCTTTTATGGCGATTGCACCTAAATCACTTGCACTTAATGCTGATAGTGAACCTCCAAACTTACCAAATGCAGTTCTTGCTCCTGCTAAAATTACAGCTCTATTCAAGTAAAACACCCCTTTTGTTTTACGTTCTAGAAGAAGTATTAGAGCGTCTACGTTGACTGAACGCTCGCTCGACCTCTTGCGATGAAAAATGGGAGTTTATTGATCAACTCCCATCTCCATTTAATCTTATTCTACAAAACAATTATTTATTGTGCAATTTATATTTTTCAGATAACAGAAATATTTCTACAATAACTATCATTTTTCTGCGTTAGCCTCTGTATTCTTGTCTTGTTCGACACTGTCCACTGAAGCTACCACTTCTTCAACCATTACATCCGCTGCTTCTTCAACAGATTCTTCGACAGCTTTCACTTTTTCACCAAATACAGAACGCTCTAATAGTTCTGCAACATCGAATGTACCGATTGAATCCTCAACCTCTTTTGCCTTTGTTCCATCCTCAAGCATTGTTAAGCAGTAAGGACATCCAGAAGAGATAACAGATGCATCAGTTGCTAAAGCTTGTTCTGTTCGTGCTACGTTAATACGGTTGCCGACATGCTCTTCCATCCACATTAAACCGCCACCTGCACCACAGCACATTGCCGTTTCACGATTACGCTCCATTTCCACAAGCTTAACACCTGGGATACCACGTAATATCTCGCGTGGTGCATCATAAACATCGTTATAACGACCTAAATAACAAGAATCGTGGAAAACAATCGTTTCATGAACTTCATAATTTAACGCTAGACGATTTTCTTCAATCAATTGATTCAATAATTCAGTATGGTGGTAGACCTCGCCCTGCCAGCCAAAGTCTTGGTATTCATTTTTAAAGATATTGTATGCGTGCGGGTCAATCGTAACGATTTTCTTCACATCGTTTTTCTCAAATTCATCGATATTTGCTGTTGCCAGCTCTTGGAATAAGAACTCATTTCCTAAACGACGAGGAGTGTCCCCTGAGTTTTTCTCTTTATTTCCTAAAATCGCAAACTTCACGCCCGCCTCGTTTAATAAACGACAGAAAGCTAATGCAATTTTTTGCGAGCGGTTATCAAATGCACCCATTGAACCTACCCAGAATAAATATTCCATTTCCTCGCCTGATTTTTTCAGCTCTTTCACTGTTGGAATATGAATTGTTGGATCTAGGTCACGCCAATTTTCTTTTTCTTTACGGTTTAAGCCCCAAGGATTACCTTGACGCTCGATATTTGTCATCGCGCGTTGTGCATCAGGGTTTACTTTCCCTTCAGTCATTGTTAAGTAACGACGTAAATCAATAATTTTATCGACATGTTCGTTCATAACAGGACATTGATCCTCACAGTTACGGCAAGTTGTACATGCCCAAATCTCTGATTCTGTAATAACATCGCCAATTAAAGAAGGGCTGTAGATATCTTCAATGACTGCCCCCTCAGCACCAGCTGCGATCGCTAGCTGATTCCCCTTTGTGTTAGCAAAGAATTGATAAGGAACCCATGGCTTTTGCTTTGTCTCAACAGCACCTGTAAATGTTAAATGATCACGTAGCTTCACGATTAAATCCATCGGTGATAGCATTTTTCCTGTACCTGACGCTGGACACATATTTGTACAGCGTCCGCACTCTACACAAGAATATAAATCGAGCATTTGTTTTTGTGTAAAGTCTTGAATACGTCCAACACCAATTGCTGGAATATCCTCTTCATCTTCAGCATTTTCTAATGCTTCAAAGTCGATTGGTGTTAAAGTACCTGTACGATCCAAACGGTTCATATACACATTAATCGGGCTTACAATCAAGTGGAAGTGCTTCGATTGTGGTACATACACTAAGAATGTCAAAAGAGTTAGTAAGTGCACCCACCACATTACAAAGAAAACAACAGCCGCTGCTGATGCTGGTAAGAAACTAAAAATAGCGGCAATGCTAGAAGCAACTGGCTCTGTATAAGTTAGTTCTTCACCATGCCAAATTATTCCCATACCATTTGCAAGTAATGTGGATACCATTAACCCACCAATGAAAATTAGGACAAGACCATTTTTCCAGCCTCGTTTTAGACGTACTAGCTTTTCTACATAGCGTCGGTAAAATGCCCACACAACCGCCACTAAAATCATTAATACTACAAGCTCTTGGAAGAATGTAAACACACTGTAGAAAACGCCAAGCGGTAAATGTGATCCAGGTGCTAACCCCTTCCAAATTAAATCAATGGCACCAAGCTGCACCATCAAAAATCCATAGAAGAACATGACGTGAATTAAACCACTCTTTGGATCTTTTAATAGCTTGTTTTGGCCAAGTACATTGACCATAAGATAACGAACTCGTTCTTTAACACTTTCATCAAACTCAACCTTTTTCCCCAATTGCACAAACTTATAGCGTGTTTTTAACAGATAGAAAAACAATCCTACTGCATAAAGCACAACCACGACTGTTAGAACAATGTTTGCAATTACTAATGGACTCATGGTTGGTCCCCCCTTTAGTTTGTCGTAAGTTTCTCTCTTTGTGGTAAATTTGCTAGCTCATACGTAAATGTACGTCATTCCATCATTATATTCCCATTCTAATAAATGAGTGAGCATTCAGTCAACATAAAACGGAAATATTTCTGATAATTTTATATTCTTACATTTTACAAGAAAAAAAGCCACCTTGAATTTTTCAGAGTGACTATTTTTCTTATTATTTACAAATATAACTTCTCACCATAACGTGGGATGATTTCCGTTCTAATTGAAATTATTCCGATAAAAACTGAAATTGTTCCGATAAAACGAGAAAACATTCCGATAAAAGCTAAAATTGTTCCGATAAAGTGAGATTTTGTTCCGATAAATCTCCAAAGTATTTATATAAAAATGAATTATAGTCGGAACGGAAATCAACCCCATGTATTGCTAACGAGCGTAATTTGTCTATAAATAGCAGACTATTTTTTAAAGACATTGCCGCTTCGAATATACTCAACATCTGCGACATTCAATCTAAAATTAACAACACGTGCTGCTGCAAATAAATAGTCAGATAGACGGTTTAAATATTTTTGTACAATTGTCGGTACGTCTTCGATTTCCTTCATAAGCGTTACCATTTGACGCTCTGCTCGACGTGCTACTGTGCGAGCAATGTGTAATGTTGCAGCTGCTGGTGCACCACCTGGGAGAATAAAGCGCTGTAACGGCGGTGCTTCATCTGACAATGCATCAATACGCGTTTCCAACACTTCAATTGGCTGCTCTGTCAGCTTATAATGACGTTCCTTCATGACGTTAGCAAGGTCGCCACCCGCATCAAAAAGCTCATGTTGAATCGTTTCTAAATCAATTAAAATATCCTTGAATAACTCACGATCTAATTCACTAACTGCCTTACCAATAAAAGAATTTAATTCATCGATGGCCCCATATGTTTCAACGCGTAAGCTATCTTTATCAACGCGTCCACCGATAAGACTTGTTTTCCCTGTATCGCCTGTTTTCGTGTAAAGCTTCATTTCTCTCATCTCCTAGAATTATTTTATCAATTTCGCCTTGGCGTAATTGTTGCTGTCGCTACGTTAGCACTACGCTTTCGCACAGATAAACAATGCGTTCGGATTTTGAATTGTGCCCTCACAATTCATTCCCTTGAAAATCCGTGACATCCGCCGGAGGCATTATCTTCATTCAGCAGAGGTTTCTGCTGAATGAAGATAATTTTCTATTGCCTGCACAGTTGTTTCAAAAACACCTTTACCGATAATCTTACCTACATCAGTAATGGGGCCTCCGTACAGCATTTCTTCCCCTTTTTGTGTAGCTGCTATCAATAAACTATCTGTAGCAGTACCTGTCGCAATTGTACCACTAAGCTCATCACGAATATTTTCCGATTGCAATGCCTTTGTTTTCGCCTCGGTAGCCGTCATCATTGCTTGGAAAAACGCTTCTTCTGATAAACAACCATTAACAATAACCCACGTATTTATTGTACCAATATGTGGTTCATCTTGTCTTTCATGTGTACGAGACACATCAACAGCATTGCCAACTCCGGCCGTAACTGCAACAAGTACGCTGCCAAAGGAAGCTTTAAATTCATTAATAGCTACAAGATTTGTTGGGACAGCTGTTAACATGACGACGGTACTTGTAGATGAAAAATGCTCTTTTAGTAAAAATCCAGCAACCTCTTTCTTTACATCACTAATGACATAATCTATTGGTACAGAGCGATTTAACAGACAATCATACCAACCGATACCCGGATTATGGACAGCTGAGGACACTGTTTTTAACGGAAACTCTGATTGAAGCTTAATATAACGATCTGTAATAGTGAAATTTTCTTTTGTAATGACAGCACGCTGCTGATGTTCAACTGAGGCTGGCATCATTGTAATTTGAGGCTTTGGAATTTCTGGATGTGCATAAGTTGCAACTCTGGCATGATAAACATCTTCGATTTGCGAAGCGATTAATACTTCATGTGGCGCCCCCAATGCTCGCATCCGACCTTCCTCCATTAGTAATAATTCATCACAATAGAGGGAGGCTAAATTCATATCATGTAGTACCATAATAACGGTCAAACCACTTTCAATTGCTTCTTTTCGCACCATATCTAAAATTTGGCGTTGATGAGCAATATCTAGATGGTTCGTTGGTTCATCTAGCAGCAATATTTCCGCGGTTTGTGCAAGAGCTTGAGCTACAAATACCCTTTGCTGTTCACCGCCCGACAAAAATTCCAACGGTGTCTGTTCATAGCGTTTCACACCAGTTTGCATCATGGCATGTTGTACTGCTTGTTCATCGCGATCAGACCAGCTTGAAAAGAAGCCTGTTTGATGTGGATAACGCCCAAGTGATACTGCCTCCCGTACACTGTTTGAAAAGGCATTAGCGTGTAATTGTGGAAGCACCGCCATTTTTTTTGCTAATGCACGAGCATTGTAAGAGCTACTATTTTTGCCATCTACTAATATAGTGCCTGCAGTTGCTGGTAGTATGCCACTTATTACTTTTAACAGTGTGGATTTCCCGCTACCATTCGGCCCTAAAATCCCTAGTATTTTGCCTTTTTCAACGGAAAAACTTATATCCTGGACGATCGGTACGTCTTCATAGCCGCCGGAAAGATGTTCAACAACAATCATGCCCGTACCCCCTTGCTTCTACGTTGCTTATAAAAAATATAGGAAAAAACGGGCGCCCCAATAAATGCAGTAATGACACCAATCGGTAGCTCTCTTGGCATAATAATTGTTCGTGCTATTAAATCACAAATAATCAGCAAAGTTGCCCCATTTAAAAATGATAATGGCAATAAATGACGGTGATCAGAACCCCAAACCATTCTCGTCATATGAGGAACAACTAAACCAACAAAGCCAATCGTTCCAGAAACAGCTACCGCAGCTCCCGTCAACATGGATCCACCCACTAAAATAATATATTTACTGCGCTTAACATTGACACCTAAATGCTGCGCGCGTTCTTCACCATATAACAGAACATTTAACTCGCGTCTTTGTGTCCAAAGCATAATTGAGCCAATTATGACAAACGGAATAATCATCTGAACATATGGCCAACCACGCATCGATACTGAGCCTAGCAACCATCCGATTACTTGGCGTAGCTCTTCACCAGACAATGCAATCATTAATGAAATCAAAGAACCTAAAAATGAACTAAATATAACCCCTGTTAAAATAAGAGTTTCCATTTTTAGCGAGCGGTCTACTATTCTAGCAAAGCCCATAACAGCTACCATCGTTAATATGGCACCTATCATACTAAAGGTCGGCAATGTAAAATGGCCTACTACAGGTATTGATATACTAAAAAAAATTGTCATAACTGCGCCAACTGATGCACCAGAGGAAACACCTAATGTATAAGGATCAGCCAAAGGATTTTTTAATAAGCCCTGAAAAGCTGCCCCTGCAATTGCAAGTGACGCCCCTACAAGCCCTGCCAGCAGGACTCGGGGTAATCGAATTTTCCATAAAATATTGGCGGCTGTTTCATCAGCCGCCTTATTCCACAACACTTCTAGTGGAATATGAACTGAGCCTATCGCCACACCACACCAGATGCTAATGGTTAGAAGCGTAATTGCTGTTACATAGGCTACAATTGTTTTACTCATTTAAACGCCTCAGGGTAGACAGCTTTTGCTAGTTCCTCAAGACCATCTGCTAATCGAGGACCTTGACGACTTATCATATTTTCATCTACTTGTACTATGGCTTTATTTTTTACGGCAGAGATTGTCTCAAAGCCTGCACGTTGTGGAATTTTCGTTAAAATTTCAGGTACATAATTATATGCCACAACAATGACATCTGGATTTTTCGCGATAATTTTTTCAGCATCGATTTGATACCAGTCATTTACATCTGCTGCCACATTTTCAGCATGAATCATTTCTAGCATTTCATTCATAAATGTACCTTTACCAGCTGTATAAATCTGTGGCTCATCAGACGATTCTACAAAGACTTTCTTCGGCTCAACACCGTCAAGTTTTGTTTCAACTTCTTTAACTTTTGCCTTCATATTTGCAACAATTTTTTTAGCTTCTTCTAGTTTTCCTGTTGCACGACCAAGCTGTTCAATCGTTGTGTAAGTTTCATTAAAGTTTTTTGCATCCGCTACAACAAATACTTTCACACCTACCGCCTCAAGCTGTTCAATGGCTCCTTTTGAATAACTCATACCTGACGCATGCGTAAAAACGATATCTGGCGATAAAGCAATAATTTTTTCAATATTATAATCCATACCGCCAACCTTTTCTTTTTTAGTAACCTCTGGTGGATAATCGTCATTATCGGTCACGCCAACTATTTCATTATTTAAGCCAAGGCCAAATAATATTTCTGTGTTACTCGGAATGAGTGAGACAATTTTTTCAGGAGGTGCCTCTAGCGTAATATCCTTGCCAGTAGCATCCTTTATCGTCATTGGGAATGTTGCTTGATCTACTTTTGCAGTCTCTTGTTGCTCAGAAGATGACGGCTTTTCATTTGTCGCCTCTTTTGTATTACATGCAGCAAGTAAGCCCATAGCTAAAAATGCTGATAACCCTATTTTCCAAATTTTCTTCATGTGAATCCTCCTTAGTCTATTTGTGCGTATAGTTTTTATTGTTTTTCTGATTGATCGATACATTTTAGTTTTTGATCGCCTAACATTGTGGGGTTATCGTCAACATTGCGAACTTCCAGCCAACATTTTGAGTTTATCACCTAACATTGTGAATTTATCACCCAACTTTTTGAGTTTATCGCCTAACATTGTGAATTTATCGCCCATGTTTTCAAATTTATCGACATTCATCTTCCAAAACAAATACCCCTCATCATAAAATAATGAGGGGGTCAAATTTGCACAAAAATACATATACAAAATCCACCATCCTATCCTCGTAGGCTACAACGTGTTTTCTATAAAGGCAGGTCTCCTGGCTCGTGCTCCATACGCTTTTTCAAGCCTTCCCGAAATTTTCAGTGGCGCAGATTGAAAAAACTCACACATACAGTGGCGGGACCGCATCGGAATTACACCGATTTCCCTTTTCACTTTACTTAAGTAAAGAACCTTTATAATATTCAGTTGATTGTATTATACATGAAAATGAAAGAAGTCGCCTCCATTCGAGACGACTTCTAAACAAATCAATATACTAAAAGAAGTTAAACGATATCTGAAAAATACTGTACCGTTTTCATTGGTGCACCCATTTCTCGCAATGCCCATGTGTGCTCTAAATAAATATCTGCTAGCTTCTCATATTTGCCACCGAATCTTTGTGCCCATTCGACTGCTACCACACTTTCATATAAATGCGCCATTTTCTCTGCGACCTTTTTTGCTTCAAACGTTTTTGTTGCATCATCTAAACGGCTAAATGTTTGCAAAGTTGATTCTAGTTTTGCTAATTGATCCACGACAATTTCAACTAATGGACTGGCAACTAGTTTTTCTAGACGTTCTTCCATGACACGAACAAACATTTCGTGCGCATGAAACTTATCAACTAAACGAATGAGCTCTAAAGCTAAAATATTCGCAGTCCCTTCCCACACAGTAAGTACCTGTGCATCTCTTAATAACCGAGGTGTAACAAAATCTTCAATATAGCCGTTTCCGCCATGTAATTCAATGGCTTCACTAGCATAATGTACAGCTTGCTCTGCCGTTTCTTTTTTCATGATAGCAATATACAAGCGGTTTAAAATAATGTCTTCTTTATTCCCCTGCCCACTAGTTACTTTATCGTAAAGCTGAATAAGATCAAAAACCGTGGCAACTTCTACATGAAGCTTGGCAGCGAATTTCCCTAGTGTATCCTGAATCATAGGATATTGCGTTAAAGGTTTACCAAAGGCATGACGATTTGTCACATAATACTTCGCCTCTAAATATCCGCGGCGCATAATGCCGATAGAAGCAACCGCATTGCAAATTCTTGATAAATTAAGTGCCTCCAGCATATAATAAATTCCTTTATTCGGATCACCAACAACATATGCTAGCGCACCATCAAATTCCACCTCACCAGAAGGCACTGCTCTAACGCCAAGTTTATCCTTTAAACGCCGAATGCGGAGATTATTAACTGTGCCATCCTCATTTCGCCACGGAACTGCAAATAATGTTAAGCCCTTTGAGCCTACCTGAGCCCCTTTCATGCGCGCCAATACCATAGTTACTCCACACATTCCTGCGTTTGATGCAAAATATTTTTCCCCATATAAGCGATACTGATTGCCGTCCTGTCTTGCCTCCACAACATTCGCCCCAACATCAGAGCCACCTTGACGCTCCGTTAAAAATGTAGCCCCCTCATATAGCTCTGTATCTCCTGTTGCACAAACATGTGGTAAAAAGCGCTCCTTTACCTCATCACTCGCATAATGATCAAGGAGATAAGCCGTTGCCATTGTTAAAGTAACAGGACAGTAAAAGCCTGGCTCAGCATGTGATAGTATATAGCCTTGAGCAAAGCTATACACATAATTTCCCTTCCTACCTAATTGCGGAATATCCTTATGCACATAGCCAACTATGCCGGTATTGTACGTTTCTTCTATTGTTTTTTTATAGCCATCATTAACCCAAACCTCTGACACTTCTTCACCATAGGCATTATACCTTTGTAATCGAGGTTCACCCTCTCGATCCGTATGTTTGGCTCTCACATCAATATCTCCAGCACAAAGCTCACCAAAATCTGTTAACTCACGTTTTGCATAGTCCACAAACTCTTTATCTAGCATCATTTCTAAAACTTTATGAAGTGTATCATTATCGTTAAAAAAATTTGTTGTTTTCATTTCTTCCCGCTGTAAAACCTTCATGCTATCTCACCTCTTGTCCCTTCAAGGATTGTTTTAGTATTTTGCCCGATGCATTTCGTGGTAACGCTTCCACACGTTCAAAGATGCGTGGAATTTTATATTTAGCAAGATGCTCCTCCAAATAAGCTTTCAGTTCATCCTCGTCAATTTCCGTTTTAGCGGCATAAACGGCCTTCACCGTTTCTCCCCACTCCGGATGCGGTACACCTATTACTGCCACTTCAAAAATCCCCTCATAGCTCAACATACTATCTTCAATTTCTTTCGGATAAATATTCACACCGCCTGACAAAATGACATCCTTTTTACGATCGACAATCCAAATATAGCCGTCCTCATCTAAGCGAGCTAAGTCACCTGTTTTCAGCCAGCCATCTATAAATGCAGCCTTTGTTGCCATATCATCCTTGTAATAGCCCAGCATATTACCCTCACCGAATATCACAATTTCTCCTACTTCACCAACACTGACATCTTCTCCATTGTCGTTAATAATACGCAGCTCCGCCCCAAGCGGTGCACGCCTACCAACGCTCCCTGCCTTCGTTGCATGCTCTTCGCCAAACAATATTGAACCGTTTGGACCAGCCTCTGTTAGGCCATAAACACAAGTTAAGTTTTCTGTTCTGAAAGCTTCTTGTAAATGGCGGACTTCGTTTTGTGATAACGGCGCTCCGCCATAAGACCACCATTTCATCGATGATAAATCAGCTGTTTGCAATCTTGGCATTTGAGCGGTTAACAAATACGCGACAGGTGCGCCGAAGAAATGCGTTGTCCGTTCCCGCTCGATTGAATCTATCAATAAATCAGGCGTAAATGTTGGCGTTAGCACATTTGTCGAGCCTACAAATACTCCTGCCATTAAAAATAAATGTAATGGGGCTGAATGCGTCAACGGCATCATAAGAAGAATCCGACTTTCTGGCTTTACTTCCATTTCTACTGCAATCATTTGCGCTACAGTTAAAATATTGCGATAGCTAAACAATACTCCCTTTGGTTTTCCCGTTGTACCCGAGGTATATAAAATCGTAGAAACATCATCTTCATTCAACTGGCAATCAATTGTTTGACTGCTTGCATGTTGAATAAGTGATTCATAGATTAGCCAATCAGCCTGCTCTTGACCTGTTTTGATTTTTAAAGGAACAACCGTGATGTTTTCAACTGCTGCAAAAATCGCCTCATGCACTAGAATAGCTTTAGCATCAGCATGCTGCGCTACATACTCAACCTCTTGCAGCGTAAATTTCGCATTTACTGGAACAACAATAGCTCCAATACGCTGAATAGCAAAATAGCTAACAACAAACTCTACAACATTTGGCATAAAAATGATCACTTTATCGCCTTGCCAGACCCCCTGCTCTAACAAAGCATGACTAAGACGTGTCACTTGCTCATCTAAATCACGATAAGTCACACGTCTGCCCTGACAAACAACAGCTTCACTCATAGGGTACTTTCGCGCATTACGTGCTAACAAATTCGAACTATTCATCATGCATCTCTCCCTTTAAAGTCGCTAATTTTTCTGTAAATATGCCTTGTAATTGCTGTAACTCCTTTTTCATCTGTACAAGCTCTGCAATTTTGCCATCAATTTCTTGCATTTTTTGCTCCCCATATTCGACCGTACGCTCCAACTGCTGAATGCCCGTGCGATCATAATCAAACAGCAATACCATTTCCTTGATCTCCTCAGGTGAAAAACCGTATCGCTTTCCTCGGAAAATAAGCTTAAGCTTCGCTAATTCTTTTTTTGAAAAGGTTCGCTGATTAGTAGATGATCGATTAGGATTAAGCAGCCCAAGTTCCTCATAATAACGAATGGTCCGTGTTGAAACATTAAACTGCTTAGCCACTTCTTGAATCGTCTTCAACATCATCTCCCCCTTCCGTTTTCCATCAGTATACCATTGACGCTAACGTAAACTACAACAAGATTTCTGAATTTTGGAGAAAATACTTACTTTAAGTAGATGAATCGATTTATTTCGGGTGCTGTTTGTCAGTTTGGCTGTTGTATCCGTCGGGGCGGCTGTTCTTTCCGTCGTTTAGCGGGGCTTTCCGTCGCTTTGGCGATTCATTCCGTCACTTTGACTGTTCTATCCGTCACTTCTGCTTCTATCCGTCGATTCGTCTGTTGCTTCCGTC
>NZ_JBGCCF010000043.1:0-40841 GCF_041262385.1 Lysinibacillus sp. RC46
TTTGTTCTTCTGAAGGAGGATGTCGATAAAAATTAAAAGTTAGGTGATAAAACGTGAAAGTTGGTAGATAAAATTTAAAAGTTGGTAGATAAAACGTAAAAGCGGCTCATCGGACGCCCCCAGAAGCTTTGCTTTGCGTGAAAGCGAAGCGACAGCGGCAAAGCCCAGTCGGAACGGAAATCAACCCCGTAGTTTTGTCGAAGAGCATTACTTTATTGCAAATAATTTCATTGACATAGTCTTTCAATAACATAAAGAGCAGACGAAAGTATATTCATCTGCTCTTCCATTTTTTTATTTCATTTGAGCGAAATGCAAAAGTTATACGCTATGTGAAATGGTTGATTGGAGTGGAGGCTGGGCGACTCCTCGGGGATCAGCAATAGAGGAATGAAGGCTAGAACATCACGTCCTGTGAAAACGCCTTCGTGACCAACATCGGTGCTACTGCCGCTACGTTAGCACTACGCTTTCGAGCAAAAAACATTTGTTGGCCCGAGACCCTGCAGCGAAGCGGATGTTTTCTGTGCGAAAGCGAAGCGACAGCAACAAAGCGGCTCATCGGACGCCCCTAGGAAAGCGCCCAGCCGGAACGGAAATCAACCCCACGCTACAGAAAAAACTTTATTTCGGCTGTAACTGTTTTAAATATTCGATCGCATCATCCACAGTTTTAACCGGAACTATTTTCATTTTTGTTCCAATTTCTTTCGCAGTCTTTACTGCTGTAGCATAATTAGATTCCAGTTCAGGATATTTAGCTTTCATTTCTGGAGTAATTTCATCATCTGGTGCAAAAAAGATTTCCATACCATCGCGATCAGCAGCAATGACTTTATAGTCTATTCCACCAATTCTTCCAACAGAGCCATCAACCAGCATTTCCCCTGTCCCTGCAATAGCATAACCTTTCGTTAAATCTTCTTCGAGAAGTTGGTCTAAAATTTCTAAGGTAAACATTAACCCAGCAGACGGACCTCCAATATCCTCCGTTTTCATTGACACATTTGGATTTGTTTCAATAGATTTACTTTCAGTATAAGTAATACCTAACCCTGCCCTTTTCTCTTCTGACTCAGGGATTTCCTTTAATGCAATCGTTACCTCTTGTTCTTTTGTATTACGATCAAATTTAATTGTCACCTTATCACCAAGTTGCTTCGGCTTTAAAAGGTCTACAAGCATTTGTTGGTTTTTAATTTTTTGTCCATCAACCTCAATAATTTCATCACCAGCTTTTAACAAATTATCCGAGGCACCGCCATCTAATACATTTAATACAAAAACACCATTAAAGAGAATTTTTGTTTGGAGGCCAGCCCTCTGAAAAGCTACATACTTTGCATTAAATTGAGAATCAGACATTAATTTTAACTGTCGAACATTATATTCCTCTTCATCCTCTAATGGATTTCGAACTTGTTCAATATCCATTAATTTTTGATATTTTTGAGTTTTCGCCCATACATATGAAAAAGGCGTAGCTTGCTGCATAGCCACCGTCATTAAACTCAAGGATCCTTTATCATCGGTATGGCTATTTTCGACGTTAACAAATTTACTGACATCATAAGCACTTCCTGGCTTCATGATATAAGCGTCTAGTCGGTACAACATTAAAAAACAAATCACGACTAATAACACTGCATAAATACTAATTTTTTTCTTCAAAGAAAAACACCTCCTAGGACGCTCACAAAACCATACGTTCATGTTTTTGCCTTTTTTACATATATTGATTTTAGCATTTGCCTATGTGAATGACAAAAAGTTGAAACGAGATGATAACATGTATGCGATAATTCAAATAGCGATTTGCATAGTTCTTATTCTATTACTCTTGTTATTCCCACAAACTGCTCATAACGGTACTGATTTAGGTTTAAACCTATTTATGGAGGCCCTTTTCCCGTATTTATTACCTTACCTTATTTTAACGCAATGGCTTCTCCGTTTAACGGCTCCTATGCGAACGAAAACAAAAAGAGCTTCTCTATACGTACAAGCCTACATTATTAGCGCACTCGGGGGGTATCCATCTGGAGCAACAACGATTGTTTACTTAAAAAACAGTGGGCAACTACATCCAAAAGAAGCAAATTTTTTATTAGCCGTATGTCACGCACCTAGTCCTCTTTTCGTTCTAGGATTTGTAAGCCTTGATTTATTACACAGTAATACGTTCGGATGGATGTTTTTATGTTTACTACATAGTTTTAATATTTGCTGTTTAATAACTGGTTACTTCTTATTTCGTAAAACAGATCCTCCTAGCATCTCCATACACAATACACCTTTGCATACAGCACCATTTTCTGAAAGCATTAAAGAAACAGCACCGACAATACTATTAGTTGGAACTACAATAATTTTTTTCACTACCATCCAGACGATTGTCCAACAAGGCTTAGACTCACTGCTACCTAAACTTCCCTATACAGCTGAGCTTTCCATAGCCGCTATTCTTGAAGTTACAAATGGTCTTAAAATGACCGTCTCAGCTTTTCCAAACTTTCCATATTTACCGTTACTAGTTGTTATGTTGTTAACAATGCAAAGTATAAGCATTCACTTACAAATTTTCGTAATCGCGAAATCAGCCAAGCTTTCCGTTCGACCCTATATAAAATTCCGCCTACTTAGCATAATCATTGTACCCACTATTTATGCTCTTTTTTTCTTAAAATAAATAATCGTTCTTTAGAGTAAAAAAAGGTTTAGCATTTAAGTTTTTTTGATTGGAGCGAGGAGTAAAGATCGGACTTAGGAGTAAGCACAGCAGAGGAATTCAATCATTTCCCTACTCTTATAACTTCCCTCCGAAGAACCACATAAAATAGCAGAAAATATTATGATAATTCTAGAATCCATTTTTTGTCAAATAAATAAAAACAGGGAAAAATTCACATCCAAAAAGCGCGAGAAATCAACATTGCTAAAATTGATTTCTCGCGCTTTTCAAGGCTTTGGCCAGTTTTGCCCTAGCCTCTCTTTTTTAGTTTATTTTTCAAACCCATACTTTTCTTTTAAAGCTTCTACAACACAAGCAGGAACAAGCTCAGTAACATCACTACCATATTTCGCAACTTCTTTAACAATGCTTGAGCTTAAGAATGAATATTGATTTTTTGTCATGATGAAAAACGTTTCAATGGTTTCATCAAGAAAACGGTTCATCGAAGTAATTTGCATTTCGTATTCAAAATCCGAAACAGCACGTAAACCACGAACAATCGCTTTTGCTTTTTTTTCCTTAGCATAGTCTATTAATAGCCCCGATGAACTTTCAATACGTACATTAGGCAATGCTTTAGTAACCTCCGCCATTAAAGCCATGCGCTCTTCTACTGAAAATAACGGCTGCTTGGATGAATTATTTAAAACAGCAACATAAACTGTGTCAAATACATCTGCCGCCCGTTTTATAATATCTAAGTGACCAAATGTCACTGGATCAAAACTTCCAGGAACTACAGCAATCTTCTCTGACAACTTATTCTCCCTCTCCCTCTATGCAACGATCAATTTCCACGGGTGTTTAGACACCCTCTGAATGAAGATAAACGGATATAATCGTTCCGCCATATGTTTCTTGTCTTTTTAATACAAAATCCCCAAATCTCTGTGGTAATTCTACTTCTTTTGCATGCTCACATAAAATAATGCCATCATGTTGAATTTTATCATTGTCGACAAGAATCTGCACTAAGTCATAATATTCTTTGAGATGATATGGTGGATCTAAAAATACTAATTTAAACGTAATATCACGTTTTAATAACGCTTTCACAGCACGCTTCGCATCGATACGAAAAAGCTCAGAGCAATCCTCGTAACGACATTTTTTTATGTTTTCCTGTAGTACTTGGAACGCCTTTGCATCCTTTTCAATGAAAACGGCGTGTTCAGCCCCTCTACTTAAAGATTCGATACCTAAGCCACCGCTCCCTGCAAATAAATCGAGCGCTATACCTCCATCAAAGAATGGACCAATAATATTAAATATGGATTCCTTTACTTTATCAGTTGTAGGTCTCGTCGTGTTCCCTGCAATTGCCTTTAAAGGCATCCCTTTACGTTCTCCTGCTACAACTCTCATAGGCAAATCACCGTACTTTCTTTTTCCATAAATCAATTTCGCCTTAGCGTAATTGTTGTTGCTGTCGCTTCGCTTTCGCACAGACAAAAAACCTGTTGTTGCTGTCGCTTCGCTTTCGCACAGACAAAAAAACTGTTGTTGCTGTCGCTTCGCTTTCGCACAGACAAAAAAACTGTTGTTGCTGTCGCTTCGTTTTCGCACAGACAAAACCCTGTTGTTGCTGTCGCTTCGTTTTCGCACAGACAAAACCCTGTTGTTTCTGCAACAACAACCTGCTGATTGAAGATAAAAGCATTTTTGCAGCGAAAGACGAACCTCCGCTGCAAAAAATTTATTCTTGTTCTTGTGTTAATAACTTAATATTGATACGACCATCACTTTTTTGTAATTCTACTAAAAATAATCGTTGTAGCCAAGCTTCTTCAACATAATAATTATTGGCAATTTTAATAAGCGGTTCTGAAATAGTCGAATATCTACGTTGATTAAATACATAAAATCCTGGTTCTTTAGGGAAACGGAAGGTACGATTATCACTATTGATATAATATCCATTTTCACCTTCACCAGCAGTATAACCTAAATAAGGTAACAATTTATCAGCGTTATATAATACTTGCCCTTCATAAAGTATCACATGAACATCTTCTCTCAAAACATCATTCACGTAAATACTTCGGTCATCCTCAAATAATAGTGGATATGTGCCACTTTCTTGGGCAGCATTCAACTTAAAATAAGACGTTTTTGCATCTAATACCTCGGATAAAAGATCGTCCATTGAAGCAGGGGAAATCGGCTCTTCCCCAAGTTTATTCAAAGCTTCCTGCCATGCCGACTCTTGATTAGCCGTCATATATTCTTTTAACGTCTTCACGATTTTCTTTGCTTTATCTGAGCCAATCGTATCCTTCACTAAATAGGATGCCACCACTTCTGGCAACCATGCCGGTGAATCTTTAAACTTATATTGCGACTTTATTTGTGACAGTATAACTTCCTGTTCAACAGCTTGTTCAGTTAGCTCTGGTAAAAATAAAAGTCGGTCATCATGTTCTTTCACTGGATTCTTTTCTTGAATAATAGCAATATGTTGATCATTCAAAAACTTAAAATTCTCCAATGATTTCAAGAAATCCTTCGAAATAGCTCCCGGGGCATAAATAGACAACACAGGAGTTTGCTCTTGTACTTTTAAATTACCCGTCTGCCAATAAATATCACGAACTGTACCATAACCACTAAACATTGTATAGTTAACAAGTGATAGTTTTTGCTGACCTACTAAAGGCAAGCCTGTTATCCACTGACCAACAATTTTACTATCCGTTGAAATATGTACAACAGAATAAGATGATTCACCATTCGTTAATGTGGCGAAAACATTTTGGATGAGCATTTTATCTTTTAAGCCACCCTTAATCGGAATTATGTATGAAACAGATTGTGATTTAGTCTCCCCTTTTTCAAAATATGAGACTTCTTTTGATAAGCGATCACAGCTTTTTTCGTTATCGATAAAGCAACTAGGATTTATCGCATTTTCTGGCCACTCTATCTTCACTTTTTGGTTGGGTAAATTTTTAAAATGTTGACGAATATCCAAGCTATTTTCTCGATAGACAATTTCTATCTCTTGTGAATAACGGAATTCGCCATTGCCTGTCTCTAAGTCAGACGAATAAGCATGGTACTGAAAAAATAACGTTCCGGTAATGATTAGTGCTAGAATGGAAAAAAAACTCATTGCAAATTTCATGTGCTTGACCTCCCGCAGCATGATACTATGTGTATTGGAAAGGATGTGCAATTTTTATGCCACAACAATTTATAGAATTAGGTGAGGGCTATGGTGATGTTTATGAGCTACTTGAAATAGTGAAAACCAACCAAGATCGCTTCCACCAAGCCTTTATACTAACATCCACTAAAGAAGAAAAAAAGGTTGCCTCTTTAGCAGTCGCTTTAAAACCAGTCGGTGAAAGTAAATTCATGCCGATTTATATTTGTCGAGAAGGCATCCCTTATAATGAAGAGCAGCCTTCACAGCGACAAAAAATGTTTGAAGAAAGTATTAAACGACTAGATAGAAAAGCGGTTGTTGTAGAAATAAAGCACTCTTCTATATTTTCGGAATCAAAACTATTTTATCAATACCTGATTGGAATAATGAGACTTCATCACTACATCCCGGCGTTGACATAGTATTATAGACCTGCTTTATAGTCATATTCTTTCGCTTTATCTGGTTTTGCATTTTCATACTCAGTTTTAACAAATGGACGATAAGATTTTACAACGTCTTTCACGAATGGAAGGCGTTGTAGTTTTGTTGTCATTGATTCTATTTCCTCTCGCTCGCAATAAATCACCACATATTTTTGCCTCCGAGAAATATAAAGAACATGACCATATTTTCGAAGAGACTTCGCATGTTTTAATTGATGGACGTAAACGATTAGTCCTTGGCGTTCGTTCATAGTATTCCCCTCATTTCTTACATAAAAGAATACCATAGACCGGAAAATGATAGCAACAGAGTTTAGCTGACAGAACGCTCAATTTTCCGTTATAATGGTAAAGCATACAACGTTGACTTAGAGTTTTATATTCACTTATGCAAGTTATAGAGTACTAGTTTACGTAGAACTTTTGTTTGCTCACAATTATGCCTCGGCATAATCGTAGCTGACGCTTTGCTTTCGCTACAAAAACAATTGCTAAAAAAAGTTAAAAAGTGAAATTGCCAGTACTATTTATATTAATTTAATTGTTAAGGAGGACGAATATGGGTAAGAAAACAAAGATTGCGCTTGCAATCGCAGCGGCAAGTGCAGCGGCTTGGGCAGGTAGTAAAGCTATTTCTAAACCTCAACAACGAGAAGGTAAACAAGCATTACAATTTGATCACCCAATTATTCTCGCACATCGTGGCGGTGCTCATATAGCACCTGAGCATACAATGCCTGCTTTTGAAAAAGCCGCACAGTTAGGTGTTGACGGCTTTGAAATAGATATTCGCTTAACCAAAGATGAGGAAATTATCGTTTTCCACGATGATACTGTCGATCGTACGACAGATGGCTATGGACTTGTTGCAGACATGACTTTAGCGGAAATAAATGCACTAAACCACGGCTATCAATTTGAAGATTTAGATATGGAATTTCCTTATCGAGATGAAAAAATAGATGTTGTCACATTACGTGAACTATTAGAAACTTATCCAAACTTGTTAGTAAATATTGATATTAAAGATGCACCAGATACGTATGAAGGAAGTTTAATGCCATCTAAACTATGGCGTTTAATTGAAGAGCTTGGTGCTGAGAATCGAGTAGTTGTCACAAGCTTTTACGGTGAACAGATCGATCGCTTTAATTTATATGCACAAAATCAAGTAGCGCTCGGTGCAGGTGAATCAGATGTTCGTAAAGCATTTGCTTCTTTCTCAAGCCAGTTTGGACACTTATATCATCCAAAGGTAGACGTATTCCAGATACCGCCTAAATCAGGAGTAATCACACTAGAATCTCCAAAGTTTATCCAGTTTCTGAACAATTTAAACATCCCTGTTCATTATTGGACTATCAATGACGTAGCAACAATGAATAAACTAATTCAAAACGGTGCAAAAGGTATTATTACAGATCGACCTGATATTGCTGTAGAATTACTACAAAAATAAGAATAATAAAATGGAGCCTAATCTCCATTTTATTATGGTTAACACATTGATTGGTGAGGGCCTTCTTTTAACAGCCCTTACCTTTTATTAATTTCTCTACCTATATAATTATTGGGTACCGGGGATAAATCTAACTCTCTTACCTACACAGAAAGCTTATATACAAGAATTCACTCTGGAAATTCTAGACGTAATGCTTCTAAAAATATCTCGGCTATCCCATTAGGGTTTCCATTTTTCGTTGTTTCTTCTGAAAACCAAGAATACTCCAAATCGTGAATAATTATGGGTATTTCTCTGTTAAAAGTATGTATAATAACTTTATTGTCGTGTAATCTTTTTGCTACATTAGAAACTACCTGTAAAAACTCAAAATATCCGTTTGGTCCTTTTCCTATATAATTATAATCCTCATCATACATTAATGTTTCGTCCTCGTACCCAATATCTTTTATGCCATTTTCCTTAAACCATTGTAATAATATGTTTGTCGATTCTTCATCGCCAATAATTTCATTTTCATCTTGTCTCCAAAAGGCGTAATTCCATCTTTGCTCACTGAGCTGTGAACTATACTCACAATCTTCCTCGGTATTATAACTGATTACAAAAATAGGGATATTATCTGAAGCTTCATTTGTATATACAAAAAAAGATAATGCATATATTCCTTCCTCATTCCAATTTTCAATAATCGGTTTTATCTTTTTGTACAAATATTCCGTTAAGTTTAACATAGTAATCCTCCTACAAAAGTAGTTAATATATAATCGTTAGTTTATTAAATAATTGTTCATTTGTCTTATCTTTTTATTATTCTACCACGAAGTTGAATAAAAAAAGAGCTGTCTGAACAGCTCAAAGTTCTGCTACTAAAGAACTCGTTAATTTAAGAAGAACAGCGAAGCTTATATTAAACAATCGCGACCTATTGTTGAAGATCACAAAATATAAAAAGTGCATACATACGTCGTAATGAAGTAAACTATATTATTAAAAGCACGAATGATTTTGTGCTTTATTTCTCTTCAACAAGGGTTGGATAATTACAGAATATAAGGTAGGAATTATTAAAAAAAGAAGGAGAGATACGATGTTCGATCAAGTTGCGTATTTTATTTTTCAAGCCCTGGTAATTCTAACGGTTTTGGTTGTTGTGGTTGGAATCCCTCTTGGGGATACATTGTTAAGGAAAAAATAGAGGCTGGGACAGAACTCGTTTATTTTGAAAAATAACAAAAAGAGATAATAATTTTTCGCTTCACCAAAGTGAATTCCCTATTTAAAATCAAAAAAATGTTAGACCGATTATATCTAGGTCTAACATTTCTTTTTGTCCCAGCCTCTTTTGATTTTACACCTCGCTTCGTTTCTATAATAGATTTAGGGATTGGTGTTAATAATTCCTACCCAAAATTAGAAACCCCCACTGTTCCAAAAGTTTTGCTTTATTGTAGATGATGTAATACGGCATCCGTTACATCACGTAATGTCGCTTTTCCTCCCAAATCACCTGTTTTAATACCTTCAGCTAATGTTGCTTCCATCGCATTTAGCACTTTGGCGCCAAGCTCATGATAACCTAAGAAATCAAGCATCATTTTGCCTGTCCAAATTTGTCCAAGTGGATTTGCTATCCCTTGTCCTGCAATGTCAGGAGCAGAGCCATGGACTGGTTCAAACATAGATGGATATTGTCGTTCTATATTTAAATTTGCAGCTGGAGCAATTCCGATACTCCCCATAATTGCACCACCTAAGTCGGTTAAAATATCTCCAAATAAATTGGATGCAACAATAACATCAAAGTTTTCTGGCTTCATTACTAAAAAGGCAGCTAAAGCATCAATATGATTAGATACTTGTCCTATATTCTCGTAATCTTTACCTACTTCTGCAAATACTTCATCCCAAAAAGGCATACTGTATGTAATTCCATTAGATTTTGTGGCACTTGTAACATGCTGGCGTCGAGTTTTTGCCATTTCAAATGCATATCGCATTGCACGTTCTGTTCCCTTCCTTGTGAAAATAGCATTTTGGATCGCAACCTCATCCTGTCCACTATGTATTCTGCCACCACTCTCAGCATACTCTCCCTCTGAGTTTTCACGTACAACAACAAAATCAAAGCCATTTGGATTACGTAAAGGTGAAGGCAAACCTTGAAGTAGCTTTGCTGGACGCACATTAATAGATTGCTTCATCTCACGGCGGATTTTAATAAGTAGCCCCCATAATGAAATGTGGTCTGGTACTAGATCTGGCATGCCTACAGCACCTAAAAAGATTTGATCGTAACCTTTCAAAATTTCAATACCATTATCAGGCATCATTTTACCTGTCTCTAAATAATAATCACAACCCCAAGGGAATGTTGTCCATTCAAATTGAAAGCTGCCATCTAATTGAGCGGCTTTATCAAGAACTTCTATCGCCGCTGGTACAACCTCTTTACCAATCCCATCTCCTGGTATAACGGCAATTCGATAAGTCTTCATCTGTTAATCCTCCTTTAATTTCCATAACGCCTATACAATTACTATACAATTTTTCTGCAGTAATTACACTCTGATGTTTATGGCTGTCGCTACTGTAGCATAGTATAAAAAAGACTGTATAGAAACTCACCCGAGTTTACATACAGTCTAAAAAAAGTATTACCTTGTTTATGCAGAGCAAGAGCATGAACCGCCTGAGCCACATCCTCCACCACATGAAGAACCTGATGCAAAGAACGGATTACTTACAGGAACTTTTACCGCTTCTGAAACAGTTTTCCCTATAAGTAAGCTTATTTGATCAAGTAAATCTTGAAAATCGTTCTCAGCAATTCTTAAAGCTGAAACCTTTTCATTTAAATCGAGTGCGCGCTTTTGCTGACGAATCGATTTCATAATTGTATGATAGTCCGGATGATATTTTCCGAAACGTTGTACATCTTCATACTGCTCTTTCATGCGATTAAATGCATAAATAGCTTCGACTATTTGGACATCGCTATACACAGCATCATATGCTTGCTGCAGCATTTTCGCAGGCTCAGAGGAAAGAATCATCTCACAAAGCGCATCGGCCTCATCCAAAATGATTGCCCAGTCAGAGGTCATCATCATTTTTAATTCCCCCAATCTCTTTCCCATCATAACAGATTTTATGGTAATTTTACATTATTGATATTTTTAAAAGAAGGAGTTTTTAAATTGGTACCATCGTCTAAAAAAGAAATAGAACAATTACTTGCAGAGATTTTACAACATAGTACAGCTGAAGATGAGGAAGTTTTACTACATTTATTGTCTGGCCTTCACGATAAACAACAAGGTATTCATCGACGTTATATTAATGCTGCTTTACACATGGTTGGCAAATTTGAGCCTGAAGTTAGCGAAGTTCGCATTCCCATTACACCTGTTATCCATAATACCATTAAGGTACCACACGGTGGGATTATTGCAACAATTGCAGATGCAGCAATGGGAGGACTTGCTTCACGTTCAGTACCAGAAGGCTTTAATGTTGTCACAACCAATATGAATATCTCTTATATTGCTACAACCACTAATAAAGAACTAATCGCTCGTGGACGTTTCGTACATAAAGGGCGTCAGACACTTGTGATGGAATGTGATATCGAGGATGAGACAGGACGAAAACTTGCTATTGCGACTGGTTCTTTCTTTGTCATTCAACGCCGTCCTTAGACATAAGATTTAAAAAGTAATCTCGAATACATTGTTGATCGGAAAAAGGGAATTTTTGATTTTTTATTTGTTGGGTCTGTTCATGCCCTTTTCCGGCAACAAGTACAATATCACCTTTTTCTGCCTTTGCTATTGCTTGATGAATAGCAACTTTCCGATCTAGATAGATTTCATAATATTGCTGCTCAGTAAAACCAGCAATAATACTTTCATTAATTAAAATTGGGTCTTCATCGCGCGGATTATCAGTTGTTAAAAAAATGACATCCGCATACTTACTAGCTACTGCTCCCATCGCAAAACGTTTCGCCTTATCTCGATTTCCCCCACAGCTAAATACAAGGTAAAGGGTTTTCGAGCGATCAAAAGTTTGCAGAACAGCCTGTAATGCCTCTGCAGTATGTGCATAATCTACATACACATCAATCCCAAATGGATTGTCTATTTTCTCAAGTCTTCCTTCTGGTAGCCTTAACAACCACATATGCTCTGCTATCTCTTCAATTGAGAAACCTAGACGCCATAAAGTCATCAACGCAGCTACAGCATTTTGCACATGATATTTACCAACAAAAGGGATTTCTACAATATGCTCAGTCGATGATGTTTGTAAACAAAGTACCGTTTTTCCAAATGATTCACTGACAATTTGGATATGTAAATCATTATGATTATCAAAGCCAAATGAGCAGGATTTTTTCTTATCATAAATACCGACGGAACGGCAAAAATTATCATCTCCATTTAGCACTAGCTTTTTCGATAAATCTGCCAACCTTTTTTTCGCACGCTTATATGCCTCAAGTCCTCCGTGATCTTCTAAATGGTCCTCCGATAAATTTAAAAAAACACCACAATCGATATCACAATGATCAAGTCTATTTTGCTGTAATCCCATTGATGAAGCTTCTAAAACAACATGTGTAACACCATTTCGTACACATTGCTTTAAAATCGGATGCAACTCTTTTGCCTGTAATGTAGTTAATTGCTCATACACAGTTTGTTGTTTCTGTTCATTGATGAAAAATCCTACAGTTCCAATAACTGCAACGTTTTTATGTAGGGCTCTTAATAATTGGCTCACAAAATGACTCACTGTTGTTTTACCATTTGTACCTGTAATCGCAATGACTGTTAATGCTTCTGCGGGAAAGGCTGAAAGCTTTGCACTCGCATACGATAAAAATAAGGATGTATTTGGAACCCAAACAAAAGGAATATTTTGATCGGTAATAGGCATTGAAATACTTTCCTCTGATACTATCGCGGCAGCACCCCGAGCTAATGCTTCTTTTACAAAACGACTTCCCGATGTTTTCTTACCTTTACGTACAATAAAAATGTCCCCAGGTTTTACTGCCTGAGCATAATCCTCGACTCCTGTAATAGTTGTGCGAATAGATCCTCCAGTTACGCTACATGGCCAATCTTTTAATAGCTCCGCTAATTGCAAGCTTCATTCCCCCTTTCGGTTCTCTATCATATGACGGCGTATGTAACGATGTGACGAAAAATGTAGGCGATTATTGTGCTTAATCTCACCTATAGAGGTGGGAGTCTTATGTACCTTTTCTACGCTTTTCGGTACAAAAGACATTTGTAACTGACGTTTCACTTACGTTACATAAAACATTTGTAGCTGACGCTTCGCTTTCGCTATACAATACAATTGCTGAAAGAAGTTAAAAATGAAAAAGACTGAAAATAAACTTGATTTCGCCAAGTTTATCTTCAGTCTCAAATTTCTATTTATGGTGATGATTCATCAATATTTTCTACTGGTTCCTCAGAGTCTTTATTCTCACTATCCAGCCCCTGAGAAGAAGATTCTAAAAATATTTGCGTATAATAGTTTAAAAATACTCCAGATCCCACTGTCGTATATTTATCATTTAAAATGACATTTCGATGCTCAGGTGAATTAAGCCAGCCATGCATTGCTTCAATCGCATCAAAATAATCAGTCGCAAGATTTTCATTCGCCTCACTATATTCGATTCCCTGTGTTCCTAATCTCTTTTTTAAATCTCCATTTGTTGGTGATTCATGAGCAAGGAAATTGTGAACCTTCATATCTTCACTATGCATTTTTGCAACTTCTTCTAATGAATCATCAATATTTAATGGTGTTAAATCATGTTGAACTCTTGTTACATTTATTAAATCGTCAAGCTGTGCAGCACTTGCTACATTAATTTCCTGCTGTAAAAAGGAAGATGGTGGTGTTGGTATAACTAGCTCACCTTGATAAGTCATTTCATACGGTTGATGAAGAACAAGGGTTTTACTATTAGTAAAGCGTATTCCTTGTAGCTTACCCGTTTCTCTATCTATATAAAGTTGTGCAAAAAGCCCATCGAATTTTACAAGCAGCCGTGTCTGCATATCTTCTTCACTCATCGAGAAAACGAAAATATTTTTACCGACATTCGCAGTTACTTCATAATCAATAATTGTCATTCGGTATATATCATCGCGCTTCTGACCAACCTTAAAAGGAGAAGCATCCAAACCTTCACCAGCAATGTAAACTTGTGTCACAATATTATTGTCAACGCCTACCATAAAAAATGTAGAGGAACTGGAGTTATAGACCCACCAATCATATCCAAAGGAGGATGGTTCCTTTCGTGCTGGTTCACCATATTTCTCCAAAACTACCTTCGCTTCTTGACCGATTAATGTCGACATCCCGCTTTTCGGACGTGTCGTTGCTCCCATTTCAGGCTGTTTTAATTCGGTTTTGGGAATAATATTTGAATTGGCATTTGGGCCTTTTAATGGCTCATTTTCACGTGGTGGTGTATTAAAAAACATAAAGCCAATCAATGCAATTGCAGCACATGCCATAAAAATGCGAAATAAAGCTTTCATACATGACTCCTTCTTATCACATTATTCTATTTACTATATCAATTGTAATTGGGTTGACACAATGTTGTCATTGCAACAATGTCGAATATGCTCTATTATAAAAATGAGCGTATACTTTGTACGAGAACCTAAAGGAGGATTATAGATGTATTTCGAAAATACTAACCTTGAAAATTTAACAGCTGATCAAGAACTTATTGTAAGCGTCATGAAAAAAAACGGTTTAGAATGTGATGGCGGCTGGGATTACGAACGTATGACATTTGATAAGCGTTTCGATACTCGCGAAGGTCGTTATTATCTACGTGTATTCTCATATGCTAAATCTGGTGATGTTGGTGCACACGATGCAATTCTAACATTAATGAAACCAGCACTTGGTAAGTACTACTATCCACACGGTGTTGAGTATGGTGATGATGAAGTTTATCCAGCTCATCTTGTAAAAAAATGTGAAGAAATCTTAAAAAAGGTTAAATTAGACCTAGAAGCTTTTGAAATTCATGCATAATTTTAGATAGTTATTTTCACTTTGCATACATGTCGATTAAACATCGAAATTATTTTATTTTTTTATTAGGGTTAACAGTAAATCGGCAACAGTAGCATGCAGTGCAATAGCTAAATCTGAAAAGACTGGTGGTCCAGTCTTTTTTATTTTGAGTAAAAATTTTATTTCTCCTCATACTAACTATATCTTTTACATGATGTAGGTGAGATAAATGTTACAATTTTTAAAACACCCCTTTTTTCGCCATCCGATCATCGTTATAGCTATCGGAATTGCAATTCTCTGGTTTATATCCCTGTCATTACCCATACTGCTTGCCTACGTAACTGCATTATTATTGGAACCTGTCATCATACGAATTAGTAAACGGTTCCGAAAAAAACGCAAAATAGTCGCATCTATTTTTTTCTTGTTCTTTTCAAGCATGACATTACTATTATGTATTCTCATTATATTTATAAGTTGGAAACAATTTTCAACATTTATCATTCATATTCCAGAGTACCTCAATCAGCTATCAGCAATATGGATTCAAACACAATCCAAGCTTTCCAACTATACTTATCACTTGCCCTTAGATCTTGTTATACAGATTCAACTTATGATAGCACGGGCTCTATCTTCAATCGAGAAATATGCTCTTTCTTTAACAAATGTAAATGTTTGGTCATCTTCAATTACGTATATAACTTCTCGCTTGTTCGATATTTTTGTTTATTGGATTGTACTATATATGTTTCTTTTAGAACTACCGAATATTAACCGTAAAATGTTAGCACCTATTTCGTTTCACTATCATCAAAAAATACTATTTATTGGACAGCGTGTAAAACTGGCTTTATTTGGTTTTGTAAAAGCACAATTTTTAGTTGGTATTTGCATTTTTGCTATAGCTTTTGGAACCTTTTATTTTCTTAAAACACCATTCCCATTTATTTTAGCACTCTTACTAGTCATTTTAGATTTCGTACCTTTTTTAGATTCATTTATTTTACTTATTCCTTGGGCAATATACAAAGCCTTTACAGGCGAATATATCTATGCTTTTATATTAGTCATACTTACGATCGCACAATTTTTAGTTCGACGAATGATTGAGCCTAGAGTTATTGGAAATAAAGTTGGACTCTCCTCACTAACAACCTTTATTGCCATGTTTATCGGTTTTAAAATGTTTGGATTTTTCGGTATTTTAATTGGTCCTTTACTCGTTGTTGTCATCGTTTCCCTATTTAATCAAACATCCATAAAAAATCTCCCACCTTCTCAAAAATAAGGAGGGAGATTTTTTTTTATCAATTATGCCTCAGCATAATTGCGTCCTGAATTGGCTTTGTGTTTAAGCCGGTAGATGTTCTTTGTGCGAAAGCGTAGTACTAAATGTTTAAACACCTGCCGAAAGAGGTTAAATGCCTAATATAGCTTTAAAGACAGATGTTGTTTCACCTGGTTCAAACATTACGTATAGTAAAATGTATACTAAAACTCCGGTAATAGCTACGAAGAACCAAATAATACTTGTAATCGGTCCAATACGACGGTGAAGCTTGAGATTAGTTTTCAAACCAGAAATAATACTAACAATTCCAAATACTGCTCCAGTTGTTGCGAGAGTAATGTGGAAAATTAAGAAGAAAGTATAATATGGCTTTAAATCTTCTCCGCCACCAAAAGCCGTGTTACCAATAAAGACTGTACGTGTAGCATATATAATAAAGAAGATAAGTGCTGCAACTCCTGCTGCAAGCATTACTTTTTTATGTGCCTCTACTTTTCCTTTTATAATTAAGCCCCAACCAATAGCTACAAGTACAGCACTAATAACGATGAATGACGTACTTATAGTAGGCAAAATTTGCAATTCCATTTACAAAACCCCTTATACAAATTTAAGTTTCTTTTTACAACTGATGTTGTTGTTGACTTTCCCATTTCTTTTGATGTTCTTTTAATGCATCAGCAGTAATTTTATCAGGATCCTTTTGTTCTGAACGATACCATTTAATAAAGATTGATCCGAGTAATACCCCAAAAATAAGCTCTTGTAAAATCTTCATTAAAACACCGCCTAGTTGCTGATCGGCAACAGCTGACATATTTGTAAAGAGCTCTGGTCCTGAAAGAGATAAACTAGATAATGTGGAAACTGGTACGCAAAGTTCCATTGCCTTTAGCCATGCATCACCATTTGTATATGTTTCATACATAGCGTTTGGTGCAAAAATTATTAACGCACACGCAGGTGTAATTAATACCGCATTCGCAATGATATAGCCTAATTTATACAAAGGTTTCATTTGCGGACGATTAGGCATCTTTTGAATCAAAGGCCAGTACATTAAAACTGCAGAAACAAATAATACAAACGTATATGTACCATGTAAAGTTTCGGTTAATTTAATGTAGTCTAATACTGCAGGTAAGTGGTAAAAAGAAAATAAACCAATAAACACAAATACCGCAACGACAGGGAGTGTAAATACTTTAAATAAAGATTTAACAACCGGTGCTTCAATCGCTACTTTCCATACCCACCAAGGAATTCCCTTAATTATGAAAATCGGTACAAGTAACAATAAAATAGCCATTTGCACCATATGCATCGTAAACATAATATGCGCCATTAAATCTATCGGTGATCCTTTAATAATATAAATCGTTACCATTGCCAGTACAAAATAAATAGCCTCTTCCTTTTTCAAAGGCTCACTTACTTTAAAATCCTTGCGCCACTTTGTTGTGACTAGAAAATAGATGACTGTTATGAAAACAAGAACCCCTATTAAGTATGGGCTCCATAAAGCTTGGAAACCAAATATACTAAGTGGCATACAGAACGCACTCCTTTAACTTCAGTACCCCTATTATAGAACGCTTACACTTATTCTGCAATGAACGAAAGGTGAACAAATTACTATCTACAGTTTACCTCTCTTACAGGATTATCATATTTATAGAAAAAATATTCAGAGTATAAAAACCCAACATGAATTATATTATTTTTTGCTAGCTCATCATCATAACGTGGGGTGATTTCCGTTCCGGCTGGGTGCTTTCCTGGGGGCGTCCGATGAGCCGCTTCACTCGCGCTGCTCGCTCCAGGGTCTCATCTGTGACGCTAATCCCCAAGGAGTCACCCAGCCTCCACTCCAATCAACTGATTCACATGACATACGTTTTAACAAAATGTCATCCTCAACTTTCAATGATGTACCCAAATTTATTGGAAATTCCAGCTCCTCAGCATAGCGTAGGGTTGATTTCCGTTCCGACTGGGCGCTTTCCTGGGGGCGTCCGACGAGCCGCTTCACTGCACTCCAGGGTCTCGGGCCAACACGATGTTGGTCACGAAGGCGTTATCACAGGACGTGATGGTTTTAGCCTTCGCTCCTCTATTGCTGATCCCCGAGGAGTCGCCCAGTCTCCACTCCAATCAACTGATTCACATAGCATGTATTCTCTTAATTTAAATGAAAACGTATCTTTAGCAAAAGGGTTTGTCTGTGTAAAACCAACAGAAATGTACAATTACGTCACTGTTACAAGTCTATTCTATTCATTATGGTGTGTTATCCATAGCGTCCACTATTGAAATGAATAAAATTTATAAAAATTCTACGCTATTGCTGATTAGAGTGGAAGGCTACTCGACTCCCGTGGGAAAGCGAGACAGGCGAGACCCTGCACGGAGCGGATGTTTTCTGTGCGAAAGCGTAGTGCTAACGTAGCGGCAGCAAATGTTTTATCTGTGCGAAAGCGTAGCGACAGCAACAACAACAGCGAAGGAAGCGGCTCGACGCTCGCCCACAGGAACGCGAGTAACCTGGAACGAAAATCATTCTCACATGAATTATATTAATTCATACCGGCTCATCACTATAACGTGAATAGAACCCAAAAAGAAAAGCACGTTCCTACCGAAGTAGAGAACGTGCTTTTTTGGTGATTACCACCAAATAATTGTTAAAAATGCTAAGAAGAATGTAAATGCGATTAAAATACCCATCCACATGAAGAAGCCAATTACACCACCGAAGTGTGTTTTTTTGTCTTCTAAGTGCATGAAAGCGTAAAGTTGAAGAACAACTTGAACACCAGCAAGCAATAAAATAAGCGGTAATATTAAGTATTTAGAAAAATCAGCTGCAACTACTGCGAATGCGATAAACGTAAAGAAAATCATAATCGCAAAGTTGATAACTTGTTTACGCATATGAACGGCATTATGATGACGATCATACTCGTATTGTGCCTGAGACTTAGCAACTATAGGTGTATCGTGTGAAGACATATTATCCGATCACTCCCATCAAGTATACTACCGTAAAGATGAATACCCAAACTACGTCGATAAAGTGCCAGTATAAAGCAGCCACGAAGAATTTAGGTGCATTGTATAAGTTAAGACCACGCTTAGCATTACGAAGCATTAACGTAGCAAACCACACAAGACCTAATGTTACGTGGAAACCATGTGTACCAACTAATGAATAAAACGCAGTTGAGAATGCAGATTGGTCAAATGTAAAACCAAGACCTACATAATGATTGAATTCATAGATTTCAAGACATAAGAATCCAAGACCTAAAAGTAATGTTATACCAAACCAAGTTTGCATAGCTTTAAAGTTAAAGTTACGCATATGGTAAATGGCATAAACAGATGTTAGTGAAGATGTTAATAATAACATCGTCATAGCAAAAGCTAAAGGTAATTCAAATAAATCTTGTGTTGTGAACTCCATGCCAGCAGGCCCTTTGTTCTTAAGTGCTAGGTAAGTAGCGAATAAACTTGCGAAAAGTACAACTTCACAGGCAAGGAAAATCCAGAAACCAACAACTTTATTTTTCCCTTCCATCGTCGCTTGTTCAGGATGATCTGGCCAAGTATGAGGAGTAAATTTAGTATTGAAATCCATTATTTATTTCCTCCTTTGCCGTAAAGATGTTCTTCAATTTCAAGAATTTCCTCTTTGTGTAAGTGGAAACCGTGATCGTCCTTAACAGAACGGAAAATCATAGCACCAAATGTAATTGCAAGACCACCAATTAAAATATAAATTGACCATGGTTTATCTGCATCTTGATTATAAAGAGCACCGAATGCTGCGATAAACAAGCCCATAGAAATAACAAATGGGATAGCTGAGTTGTTTGGCATATGAATATCACCGATTGGCTCAGCAAATGTAACTTCTTTATTACCTTCTTGCTTTTCGATCCACCATGGATCTAAACCACGAACAAGTGGTGTTTGACGGAAGTTATAGAATGGGATTGGTTGTGGAATTGACCATTCTAATGTACGTCCATCGCCCCATGGATCGCGACCTGCTGGTTTGCCTTTGATCGACATTAAGCAGTTGATTACCATTAAGATAACCCCTACACCCATCATTAATGCACCGATTGTAGAGATATAGTTGAACGAATCCCAACCTTGACCTTCCATGTAAGTGAATACGCGACGTGGCATACCCATTAGACCTAAGAAGTGTTGAACGAAGAACGTTAAATGGAATCCAATAAAGAATACCCAGAAAGTAATTTTACCAAGTGTCTCGTTTAACATACGGTTGAAGAAAATTGGCCAGTAGAAGTGCGCTGAACCAAATAACGCTGTTACGATACCACCAACGATTACGTAGTGGAAGTGAGCAACGATAAAGTAAGAATCGTGTAATTGGTAGTCAAGAGGTGCAGATGCTTGCATTACCCCTGTAACACCACCCGCAACGAATGACGGGATGAAACCAAGTGCATAAAGCATTGGTGTTGTAACTTTAATAGATCCGCCCCAAATAGTTAAGATCCAGTTGAATACTTTCATACCTGTTGGAACGGCAATTGCCATTGTTGCAACAGCAAAGATTGCGTTGGCTGTTGGCCCAAGACCAACTGTAAACATGTGGTGAGCCCAAACCATGAACCCTAAGAAACCGATTAAAATTGTTGCGAATACCATTGAAGAGTATCCAAATAAACGTTTACGAGAGAACGCTGGAATAATCTCAGAGAATAAACCGAACGCCGGTAATACTAAGATATAAACCTCTGGATGTCCGAAGATCCAGAACAAGTGTTCCCAAATAATTGTATTACCACCCATTAAATGGTCAAAGAAGTTACCACCGAACATACGGTCAAATAACATCATTAATAAACCAATTGTTAGTGGAGGGAATGCGAATAGAATTAATGCACTTGATACTAGCGCTGTCCAAGTGAATAATGGCATACGCATGAATGTCATACCTGGAGCACGCATCGTAATAATCGTAACGATAAAGTTAAGACCTGATATTAATGTACCCGCCCCTGATATTTGTAAACCGAGAACATAGAAGTCAATACCATGTCCAGGAGAATATAAAGATAATGATGCATAAGACGTCCAGCCCGCATCAGGCGCGCCACCCATAAAGAATGATAGGTGAAGGAATAATGCACCTAGGAAGAATAACCAGAACCCTAAAGAGTTAAGGAACGGGAATGCTACGTCACGCGCACCAATTTGTAATGGTACAAGCATGTTCATAAATGCAAATAGTAATGGAGTCGCAGCTAGGAATAACATTGTTGTTCCGTGCATTGTTAATAATTGATTGAAAAAACCAGCTGAGACGAAATCGTTATTTGGTTTCATTAATTGAATACGCATTAATAACGCTTCAAAACCAGCGATAGCGAAGAACAATGTACCGGCTAATAAATACATTACTGCTAACTTTTTATGGTCAACAGTTGTAATGTATTCCCAGACAGTTGCTCCAAAGCCCTTTTTCTGTGTGTATGAGCTCACAACTTTTACCTCCCTCAAAGTTTGTTACATAAAAGTTAAAATTATTTCTCAACAGATAAGCCCATGATATAAGTTGCTAGAGCTTGAATTTCTTCGTCAGTTAAATCGCCATAAACTGGCGCAGTACCTTCTGCGTTCATCATTAAGTTACCTGGCTTGAATTGCTCAGGATTCTTAATCCAAGCTTTTAAGTTTTCTTCATCATGATCTAAGAAACCAGCGACACGGTTACGGTCACCAAATGTAGCTAAGTTAGGACCCGCTGAACCTGAACCGCCTGTACCAGATACAGCATGACAACCCATACAGCTATTAGCAAATGTTGCCTCGCCTAGATCAGCTGAAGTTTTATCAGGCATTTTTTTATCTGTTGTTTTCATTGAAGCTACCCATGCATCGAATGCATCCGGGCTCAATGCTTTAACTTTGAAGTCCATTAATGCGTGTGAAGGACCACATAACTCAGCACATTTACCATAGAACACGCCGTCTTTAAGGTCTTTTGATTCTTTATCGAATTCTAGATAGAACTTGTTTAAGTTATCAACGTTCGTATCCATTTTACCGCCTACAGCAGGAATCCAGAATGAGTGCTTAACATCGGCAGCTTTTAAGTTAAAGTAAACTTTTTGACCTGTTGGTACAACTAATTCTTGTGCAGTTATAATACCTTGGTTAGGGTATTCAAACTCCCACCAATATAAATGTGCAGTTACATTTACAGTAAGTGCTGTTTTGTCACCGTTTTCATCTACTTCTTCCATCGCAGCAACATCTGCAAATTTGTAAGTAGCCGTAACAACTGGTACAGCTAAGATTAATAATAAAATAATTGGAATAACTGTCCAAATTATTTCAAGAGTGTGACTTCCTTCTACTTGCTTAGGAATAACGTTTTCGCCAACTTTTGAACGGCGGAATTTTAAGAATGCAAGTAAATAGATAACGGATACTACCACTACAACTAACGTCATAATTCCAGTAGCTAGCATTAATAGATTGAATTGTTCTTTACCTACTTGACCAGATGGTTTCAGTGCAGAAATATATTCTTCACCACAACCAGAAAGGAAAACCATCATCACTGCTAGTAGTGAAAAAAGACGCCATTTTTTAAGCCCTTTCATCATAGCTTAATTAAACCCCTCTTTCTTTGTTGTATTTTTCATGTGTACCTAGGAAATAAGTTCTGTCTATATGAATTCTTTAGGAAAAGAAAGAATTCCTAAATTTAGCTAAACAACGCAAAAATTATGATAGATACAAATAGTATGGTCATATGATTCAAAGAATAGATAAACATTTTATTTGCCCATTTCATATCATCTTTTGTGGTAAAGCCTTTACAAGCTAGAATCAACCAGCCCAAGTTCAATGCAGTGGCAAGAATTAAGAAGCCAACCCCAAGCTCTGGTAAAAGGAATGGTAATGGTAATAATAAAAGAATCCAGAAAAACATTGAGTACTTTGTACGTTTAAATCCTTTTACTACAGGTAGCATTGGTATATTAGCTGCACGATATTCCTCAGTACGTTTCATAGCAAGTGCATAAAAATGCGGTGGTTGCCATGCAAACATAATAAGAAATAGGGCAAGTGCTCCAGGACCTAATGCAGGTTCAACTGCTGCAAACCCAATAACTGGTGGGATCGCCCCTGAAATACTTCCTACAACCGTGTTACTAACATGCTTCCTCTTTGACCACATTGAGTACAGAACGACATAAGCAAATATCCCTACTAGTCCCCACATGCCGGCAGCAAACGATGCCGCAAATAACAAAATTTCACCTACAATTAAAAATGAGAGGGCAATAGTCAATACAAAATTCGGCTTAAATCTACCCGTTACTGTCGGTCTACCCTTTGTTCTTTTCATGATTGGATCAATATCCTGATCAATAAAGTTATTCATTGCGCCTGAGCCACCTATAATTAATGCCGCACCCAGCATGGTGAACAATATGACATCAAGCTCTTGCAAGAAGTGTCTACTAGAAAATTGAAATGCCAGCCACATCCCTGTAAACGTTGTGACAAGATTCGAGTTAACGATTCCAATTTTTATTAGTGCTAAGAAATCTTTTACAACAGATGTAGATGCTGGTCCATTATTTCTAGTAGCCGTCAGTGCACGACCGTTTGACATGATACCTTCTCCTTTCATTTTTGTAAGCATATTCCGCTACCAATTACTATAGCGAAATTTGCGATTGATTTCTAGACATTAAGTGAAATTTAGATGAAGTTGTAAAAATTAGCTTTGTCTAGAAATATATTAAAAACAACATATCTATAGTAAATCATTTTCTAAAATGAATTGTGAAGGTTAGAGTACGAAATTATGAACAATTTGTGAAATGGAATCGACATCTAATACTCCCTACTCATTACAAGTTGTATTTTAATTGTATTTTCGATATTATCTAGTAGCAGAAACATTACTTTCATGTAATGTCCATAGATAAAGTAGGTGACTCATTTTATGCAACACAACAGGTATATGAAATGGTTTGCTGTTGCCGCTACAGTTGGAATGCTCCTTGTTTTACTAGGTGGGGCACTAGTTACCAAAACAGATAGTGGCTTAGGCTGTGGTCGAAACTGGCCTGATTGCAATGGTTCTCTTATTCCAAAAGAAATTACATCAGCAGTCTTAATTGAATTTTCACATCGTCTTGTAACTGGGGTCGTATCTATTTCAATTCTTGCGTTAACAGTTTGGACATGGCGTAAACTCGGTCATATTCGCGAAGTAAAATTATTAGGTTTCTTAGCGATGTTTTTCTTAATCGCACAAGCTCTTATCGGAGCAGCTCAAGTGTTGTGGGGACAAGGTGATTTCATATTAGCGCTCCACTTTGGGATTTCTCTTATTTCCTTTGCTGCTGTACTCCTTCTTTCTATGATTGTATTTGAAGTCGATCGGAAATTTGATGCCGATAACGTTTTTATTGGAAAAAAATTGCGTTGGCATACGATTGCTGTCACAATTTATTCTTATTTAGTCGTTTATACAGGGGCGCTTGTTCGCCATACAGATTCTAGCTTAATATGTCCTGACTGGCCATTTTGCTATAACGACACACCATTCGCAGCTTTTAATAATATGTATGAATGGGTGCAAATGGGACATCGTCTAGCTGTTCTTATCTTTTTCATTTGGATTGCATACATAACGTGGCACGTTGTAAAAGAATATAAACATCAACGTGTTATTTACTACGGCTGGATTATTGCCTTTACGATAGTAATTTTACAAGTAATTGCTGGTATGCTAGTAGTTCTAACTAAATTGAATTTAACAGTCGCATTACTTCATTCATTATTTATTTCAATTCTATTTGGTCTACTTTGCTATATGGTAATGCTAGTTGCACGTAGCAATTATAATGAAAAAAACAAATAATAGTAGAAAAAGATTCGCCATATTTTCGATGGCGAATCTTTTTCTTTTCAAACGCTTCTGCCTCAATAATATGTCAAAAAATCGACAAGTTTATTATTAAACAATAGTAATATTTATAGGTACATCATCAAAAGTTGGGAATGGCATTTATTAAAACGTGTCATATGAAAATGTTAGTTGCGACAAAATAAAGTTTTGTGTGTGAATCTTTTTTGCTCTCTGGAAGGTGGATGTCGATAAAATTTAAAAGTTGGGTGATAAAACGTGAAAGTTAGTAGATAAAACGTAAAAGTTAGTAGATAAAATTCAAAAGTTGGTCGATAATTCCTGAAAGTGTTCCGATAAAACCAACATCCTGTTGCTGTCGCTTCGCTTTCGCACAGAAAACATTTGTTGCTGTCGCTTCGCTTTCGCACAGAAAACATTTGTTGCTGTCGCTTCGCTTTCGCACAGACTTGTTGCCCCGACGCCCCCGGGAAAGCAATCCTACATTATGCTGATGAATCAATATAGCAAAGAAAAAGGTTATTAGTATGCTATAAAAGCCATCTAATAACCTTCTTTTTTATCAATTATTCAATTTCAATTAACAAATCACCTGTTGAAATGGCGTCGCCCGCACTTGCGTAAACTTCTTTCACGATGCCATCTTTCGGTGCTTGGACGGTCGTTTCCATTTTCATTGCTTCAGTAATCAATAAGTGATCCCCACGTTTTACATGGCTTCCTTTTGATACGACTACCTTTAAGACCGTACCTGGCATCGTTGCACCAATTTGATTTGGATTGCTTGGATCAGCTTTCAATGCCAAGCTACCATCTACTTCGACAGTCATATCTTGAATGACTAGTTCACGGGATTGACCGTTTAGCTCAAAGTAAATAACACGCGTACCATCGTGCTGTGGTTCACCAATGGAAACAAGTTTTATAATCAGTGTTTTTCCTTTTTCGATCTCGACTTCGATTTCTTCGCCTAGTTTTAACCCATATAGGAATGTTGGCGTATCTAATACCGAAATATTACCGAAGGAGTTCACTGTTTTGGCATACTCTTCAAACACTTTTGGATACAAAGCAAACGCTAGCACATCCTGTTTCGTCACGGCACGATTTAATTTTTCCTCGAGTACCGCCTCTAGTTGCTCAAAATTCACAGGCCCTAATAGCTCGCCAGGACGTACAGTAATTGCTTCACGATCCTTTAACACAACCTTTTGCAGTGCCTCTGGGAAGCCGCCATGCGGTTGTCCTAAATACCCCTGGAAGAACTCAATCACAGAATCTGGGAAGTCGATAGTTTGCCCTCTTGTCAGTACAGAATTTTCATCTAAATCATTTTGTACCATAAATAACGCCATATCACCGACAACTTTCGATGATGGGGTTACTTTGACAATATCGCCAAATAGAAGGTTTACACGGGAATACATGTGCTTCACTTCTTCCCATCTGTCCCCAAGGCCCACTGCTTTGGCCTGCTGCTGCAAGTTACTGTATTGGCCTCCTGGCATTTCGTGGACATAAATTTCTGAATGCGGGCTAATCATGCCGCTTTCAAAATCCTTATAATATTTACGCACATCTTCCCAGTAGTACGATAACTTTTCAAGCGCATCAATATCGGCACGAACCCCACGCTTACTGCCCTTCATTGCATAGTACAAGGAATTTGCACTTGGCTGGGACGTTAAACCTGCCATCGAACCGAGCGCCGTATCAATGATGTCCACTCCCGCCTCGATCGCTTTGGCATATAAATAAATACCATTGCCACTTGTATCATGCGTATGCAGATGGATTGGTAGGCTTGTCGTCTCTTTCAACTCGGAAATTAAACGATATGCTGCTTCTGGTTTCAATAATCCAGCCATATCTTTTATCGCTAAAATATGGGCACCTGCTGCTTCCAGCTCTTTTGCCATTTCCTTGTAGTATTGAACTGAATATTTCGATCTTGTTTCATCAAAAATATCTCCTGTGTAACAGATCGCAGCTTCAGCAATTTTACCTGATTGACGTGCAGCATCAATGGCTACTTCCATTCCTTTAATCCAGTTCAAGCTATCGAAAATACGGAAAACATCAATGCCTGATGCCGCTGATTCAGCGATAAATTCACGAATTAAATTGTCTGGATAGTTTGTGTAACCAACTGCATTCGCACCACGTAATAACATTTGGAATAGCACATTCGGTACTTGTTCGCGCAACTTGGCAAGGCGCTCCCATGGGTCTTCTTTTAAGAAACGGTAAGCCACATCAAACGTCGCGCCTCCCCACATTTCGAGTGAGAAGAAATCATGCATCATACGCGCTGTTGCATCTGCAATTTCGAACATATCCTGTGAACGTACACGTGTCGCAAGAAGTGATTGGTGCGCATCTCGGAAAGTTGTATCCGTTAATAGCACGTCCTCTTGCTCTAGAATCCATTTCACAAGCCCGTCTGCTCCTTGGGCATCTAAAATTTGCTTCGTCCCCGCTGGAGGAACGATTAGTTTATCGACTCTCGGAATGCTCGGCTGTATAAAAATTGGTTTCGCTTTCTGCTCTACTCCAGGGAAGCCATTTAGCGTCACATTACCAATATAGCTTAAGAGCTTTGTCCCACGGTCCTTGCGCTCAGGGAAAATGAATAGCTCAGGTGTTGTATCGATAAAGCTTGTATCAAATGCACCTGTTAAAAATTTCTCGTGCGTCACGACATTATTTAAGAATGGGATATTCGTTTTCACCCCACGAATACGGAACTCTTTTAAATTTCGATCCATTTTTGCTGCAGCTTCTTTAAACGTCATCCCTGTCGTTGAAATTTTCACCAGCAATGAATCATAGAACGGTGTTACTACAGCCCCTTGGAAGCCATTTCCGGCATCTAATCGAACGCCGAAGCCACCGCTTGAACGATACACCATAAGCTTCCCTGTATCTGGCATAAAGTCATTAGCAGGGTCTTCCGTTGTAACACGTGCTTGAATAGCATAGCCAATCATTGGAACATCTGCCTGTTGTGGAATGTGGATTTCCTCACTATGCAGTCCGTAGCCTGCTGCTACTTTAATTTGGGCATGCACAATATCAACACCCGTAATCATTTCAGTAATCGTATGCTCTACTTGAATACGAGGGTTGACTTCGATGAAATAAAAATCCTCGCCTGCGACTAAAAACTCTACTGTCCCTGCATTTATGTATGAGACATTTTTCATTAATTGAACCGCTGCATCACAAATTCGGTTTCTTAAATCTTCCGAAATTGAATTAGATGGTGCAATTTCAACAACCTTTTGATGACGACGTTGAATCGAGCAATCACGTTCATATAAATGAATGATATTACCTTGTTGGTCGCCAATAATTTGGACTTCAATATGCTTTGGCTTAATAATAGCCTTTTCTACATATACCTCATCAGAGCCAAATGCTGCCTTCGCCTCTGATTTTGCACGTTCATAGGAGGAAGCTAGCTCCTCTTCTGTATGAACAAGACGCATTCCACGACCACCGCCGCCTAATGCTGCCTTAATCATAATTGGATAGTCATATGCGCTAGCAAAAGCCTTTACCTCTGCTAAATTATCTACTGGACCATCTGTTCCAGGAATAACAGGAATGCCTGCCGCAATTGCTTGTTCACGCGCCTTCACCTTATCTCCAAACATATTTAAATGCTGAGAAGTCGGCCCAATGAAGACAATCCCCTCTTCTTCACATCGACGTGCAAATTCTACGTTTTCCGATAAAAAACCATAACCCGGATGAATCGCATCAACATTAGCATCTTTGGCAATCGAAATAATGCCCTCGATGTCCAAATAAGCATCAATTGGTTTCTTGCCAGCTCCTACTAAATAGGCCTCATCTGCTTTAAAGCGATGGAAAGCCCCACTGTCCTCCCGCGAATAAATGGCTACTGTTTGGATATTCAACTCCGTACATGCACGGAAAATACGAATTGCAATTTCTCCTCGATTGGCTACGAGAATTTTTTTGATTGACTCCATTGATATCCCCCTTTATGATTGTGTCTTTCTCCTTTCTACCTTTTCAAACATAGAAACATTGATTAATATTCCCATTGCTAAAGATAGAATAATTATAGATGTCCCGCCATAGCTAATAAAAGGTAGCGTTACACCGGTTAACGGGATTAACCCAGTTAGACCCCCAAGATTGATAAACGTTTGCCAGCCAATCCAGCTCGCAATACCAGCCGTAATCATACGTGCTAGTGGATCTTTCGTGCGCAACGCAATCGAAAATCCTTTATATACAATAAATCCTATACCACCTAAAACGATAAGAACGCCCCAAATTCCTAGTTCCTCCATAATAATCGCCATAATAAAATCGGTTTGTGGTTCAGGTAAATACCCCAATTTTTGAATCGATTGACCGAGACCTCTTCCCTCTAGACCGCCTCCGCCAATGGCATAATAACTATTGACAACTTGGTGACCACTACCACTCTCATACTCAAACGGGTTTATGAAAGAATGAAGACGTCCCATACGGTTTGGCGTTAACATATTTCCTTTAAACAGCATTAGTATACCAAAGATGACTCCTCCAAACGCACCCAATACCCCAAAAAACTTCCAAAACGTTTTAAATGGAATGCCACTCGCTGCTACAACAGAAACAGCAATTCCACATAAAATAATACTTGCTCCCAAGTCGGTTTCAAACGCTACACCAGCAACAACCATAATCCAGATAAATATTGGATAAAATATTTCTGTTGGTTGTAGCTTTTCAAGTGTATATTTTTGTCCCTTCCGATAAAAAGCAGCAGCAAAATATAAAATTATAAATAGCTTCGCATATTCAGAAGGCTGAAAGTTCCCAAAACCAGGGACATGAATCCAACTTTTAGACCCTATTCCTACTTCATCACCATTACCAGCAATTTTTACCCAAGTAAATAGTACAACTAATACAGCGGTAAGTATCAACATAACTTTTTTATTCGCATAATGCTTATACGGGAAAAATGCCGCTACTAAAAATCCAAGAAAAGCTACAGATAAATTGATTACTTGCTTGTGGTAATAATAATCTGGCGCCTTTTCTTTTATTGCAATCGCTACCATCATACTTGAACTATAAATCATTACTAATCCAAATAAGCATAAAAATAGGACAGTAAAAAATAATGGGTAATCAAAATTTTGTGCATAACGTTTTAAATATTGTTTCATCGGAAAACCTCATTCTAGAAAAAAAACTCAAATCGCAAATTGCGTTTGAGTTTTTTCTTTTTATTTGTCTGTATACGCGTCATGTAGTACAGAAAGCTCTTTCTCGAGTGAATCGAGAATTTCTTTGCCTTTTTCGCGATCAACGAGTCCAAGCTTCACAGCAAAGTCAATTTCACGTGAAAGGCCGAACATTTGTGTATCTAATACTTCTTCATATAAAGGGCATTGTGGCATTGTTAAATGATCCATTTGTACTCGAATGAGGCGAGCAATTTTGTCTGCATCAGCAACTAAAAGCTCCAAAGCCTTCTCCTGAAAAGAAGTTTGTGATTTAGTATCCATGAGGACGCCCCCATTATCTGATATTTCTTCGATTCTATCTTAATAAAGTTTATCTTTTAGTCGTTAAAAATGCAAGTGTCTACATTGGAAAATAGAGAAATCGAATTATATTTCTTTATTATCTCTAGTCATTAGCGTTATACTATTTCATGGATATACAAGATTTGAGGAGGATTTCTATAATGGAAACAATAATTCCTATCAAGGGCGCAGTTACATTCCAACTAACATTAGATCCCACTGTTTGGATTTTCGATGATCGTAAATTAGATTTAAAAACGTACTTCGATACAAAAGAAGTTGAGGAAGATTCGGATATTAAATATATGCGTGAGGTAGGTGCTCACTGGTCGCGTGAGATTATGGAAGGAGCTACTTTCCCACCAACATTGAAATCAGAACGAAAATTTGACCGCAAAGGGATGGAAACAGGTACTTTCGGGATTGAATTAAGTCACTTCTTGAAAAATGCTGAGATTAAACCTGAAGCAACAACAATCGTCATTGAATGTGAAGATGGCAAAGAATATTCATTTACAATTGAAGAAGCTTACACATTAATTTTAAAATATAGCCAAGATGGCAAGCCATTAATGGAAGATGGCCCTGTTCATGTGCTATTTAGAGACGGTTCAAATGTAGACAACCCTATCAAAAATATAGTAGCAATTCGTGCTGAGTAGGAGGGAATGCAATGCGCGTAAAATGCGTTATTTGCGATACAATTAACAATTTAGATGATAATTTACCGTTAGCAAAAAAATTACGCAATCGACCAATTCATACGTATATGTGTGGCACATGCCATGATCGTATTGAAGAAAATACCGTTGCACGCATTGAAACAGGAAATTTCCGTTTTTATCGTACTTCACCACAAATGGATAAAGAATTTTAACAGCAATTGAAGGAGGTGTCTCATTATTTGAGACACCTCCTTTATAGTGTTGAAAAATAAAATGGTCAAGGACATTTTTGTGAATGTTGCGGTGCTTTAGATAAAGGTGATTTCAGGCTCTCTAATCGAATGGAAAGACTTATAACAGTGATACGATCGTAACCCTGGGCCGCTGACACTTCATTTCATTGAAGAAAACATTTGTTGCTGACGCTTCGCTTTCGCACAGAAAACATTTGTTGCTGACGCTTCGCTTTCGCACAGAAAAAATTTGCTGCTGAAATTTTGGTTTATCACTATAAATTAGAGCAACATGCCAGAAGATACGCGCTATGTGAAGTGGTTGATTGGAGTGGAGGCTGGGTGACTCCTAGGGGATTAGCAAAAGAGGAACGAAGGCTAAAAGCATCACGTCCTGTGATAACGCCCTCGTGACCAACATCGTGCTGTTGCTGTCGCTTCGTTAGCACTACGCTTTCGCGCAAAAGACATCTGTTGGCCCGAGACCCTGCAGCGAAGCGAAGCGGCTCATCGGACGCCCCTAGGAAGCTTTGCTCTGCGCGAAAGCACCCTGTCGGAACGGAAATCAACCCCCGCACTTTGCCGAAGAGCCATACTTTATATAATGGGAAACCTTAATTTCATCAATATAAGAGTTTTTCAACAACTGAAGGAAGTGTCTCATTATTTTTGAGACACCTTCCTTCGTCGTCTAATCATTATTTTTTACAATCGCCTTCTCAATTAACTCGACAACCTGATACATAATCGTAGCAAAGAAAGCAATGATGAGAAGTGACATAAGCACAAGATTAAAATTAAACACCTGGAAGCCATAAATAATTAAATAACCTAGCCCTTTGGAAGCAACTAAAAACTCACCTACAATGACACCTACCCAAGAAAGTCCTACATTTACTTTCAAAGTAGAAATAATCGTTGGGAACGAAGCAGGTAAAATAACTGCCCTAAATATTTGCCATCTAGTTGCCCCAAAAGTTTGTAATACTTTGCTGTAGTTTGGATCTACCCCTTTAAAAGCTGTATAAACTACGATGGTTGTAATAATGATTGAAATCAACGCACCCATCGCTATAATTGAAAAATACCCCGGACCAAGAGCGACTATTAAAATTGGCCCTAAGGCAACTTTCGGCATGGCGTTTAAAATTACTAAATATGGATCCAGCACCTTTGATAGCATCGGTGACCACCACAATACGATTGCTATTAAAGTACCTATTAATGTACCAGCAATAAAGCCAATGATTGTTTCCATTAACGTTACACCAACGTGCAGTGTTAACGTACCATCACTCACTTTTTCTACTAATGTGTGCCATACCTGCGTTGGTGAACTAAAAATTAAACGGTCAATCCATCCAAATCTTGAAAGAAGCTCCCACCCACAAAAAAATACGAGTAAGATAATAAGCTGATATAATCGAACATAGCGCTTTTCTTTTTTTAGCATTTGCAGATACTGTTTAAATAAAGCATTATCCAAGACTCTCCAGCTCCTTCCAAATAGTTTGGAATATATCTGAATATGCTGGATGCTGTCGAACATCAAAAGGTGAAAGCTCTTGTAACTCCGAAGGTATTTCAAAAACTCTATGCAATGTACCCGGATTTGCCGAGAATAGAAATACCCGTTCACTCATCGCAATGGCTTCACCAATATCATGTGTTACAAGAACTGCAGTTTTTTGATAGGCCTTTAACGTTTCAACAACCAAATCCTCCAGTTTTAATTTAGACTGATAATCAAGTGCCGAAAACGGTTCATCTAGCAATAAAATTTTAGGGTCCACCGCTAAAGTTCTTGCCAGTGCTACTCGTTGACGCATGCCACCTGATAACTCTCTCGGATAGTTATTCCCTACGTGCGGTAAACCAATTTCTCGCAAAAGTGCATTTGCAGTTACTTTATGCGTTTTAGTGCTTCGCTCCATGATTTTCAAACCAATCGTGACATTTTCCTCGATAGTTTTCCAAGGAAATAAATAATCTTGCTGAAGCATGTAACCAATGAGAGACTGATTGTGTGATGAAATTTCCTCACCATCAATGTATACCTTACCTTCTGTAGACGCAAATAAGCCCGCAATAATTGATAATAGCGTCGTTTTCCCACATCCGCTAGGCCCTATAAAAGAAACAAACTCACCTTCACGAATATCTAAATTTATATCACGTAAAACTTCCTTAGCCTGCGTTTTTGAAAAATAGCTATGGTGAATATTTTCTACTTTTAAAATTTCCATATTACTCAGCTGCCTTTTTAGCAAAGGTTGTATTCACAAGCTTTTCATAATCCACCCGTTGAGGAAGTTCACCTGCTTCCTCCATGATCTTTTGCAAGTTATCCCATTCCCCCTTATCCAAAATAGGATCTGTAGCATAGGAACCTTGTGATTTATAACGCTCAACCACTGTTTCAATTAATCCAACATCGACATTTTCAAAGTATGGTTGAATAATTTTCGCTATTTCGGCCGGACTCGCTTTTTGTACAAAATCCTGTGCTCGTTTCAATGCATTTGTAAAGCCTTGAACTGTCTTCGCATTGTCTTTTAAATAGCTGCTTTTCGCCATAAATGATGTATAAGGTAATTGCCCAGATTCAGTACCAAATGAAGCGACAATATAGCCTTTACCTTCTTTCTCAAAGATACTAGCTTGTGGTTCAAATAACTGTACATAGTCCCCTGTTCCAGAAGCAAAGGCTGTAGAAACATTAGCAAAATCAATGTTTTGAATGAGCTTTAAATCATTCGCAGGGTCAATGCCATGTTTTCTCAGGACAAACTCACCAGCCATTTGTGGCATTCCACCTTTACGTTGTCCTAAAAATGTAGAGCCTTTTAATTGATCCCATGAAAAATTATCCATCTTTTTACGCGCCACTAAAAATGTGCCATCAGTTTGAGTTAACTGCGCAAAATTTTGAATCGGGTCATTGGCGCCTTGGAGCGTTACATAAATAGAAGTTTCCGATCCAACTAAGGCGATATCAATGCCATTAGAAAGTAACGCCGTCATTGTCTTATCGCCACCTGCAATTGTTTGTAGCTCAACGGAAAGCCCTTCATCCTTGAAGTACCCTTTTTCAAGTGCTACATACTGCGGCGCATAGAAAATCGAGCGCGTCACTTCCCCAACTTTGACTTTTTCAAGCTCTGTTTTATTGCACGCCGTCAAAGAAAGGAATAATAAAGCAATAACACTAAATAGTAAACCTTTTTTAAGCCACCGCATTCCATTTCCTCCTTGATTGATGAAATAAGCCTATCGACATTAACTTATTCACACTAGAAGATTTCGGTGCCAATCAATTTAGGTTTGAGAGACACAATCGATTGAAAATGGGTTCCGTAGCCAATCGTTTATATGTAGATGGCTAAAAACGATAAAATTTTTTACTATACCAAATAAAACAGCCTTAGCAAATTAATGCTAAGGCTGTTTTATTACTTAAAAACTCAATACAAGTTTCACGGTATAGGAGCCAAGCTACCCTCATCGATTTGCAGCTTGTTGCTCTTCTCTTTTTTCACGCCACATACGTGTTTTATATACAATCAAAATTAACGCCGCTACGATGAGACCCTCAATCATAGGTAGGAACAACGCGAAAAATGTCAACATAATACATCCTAGGAACAGGAATACATAAATGGCAATATTTTGAGATAGCTTTAACTTCTTTGCAAAGCCTAATTTATAGACAATAGCAGAAAGTACAAATACAAGAAGAAATACAACGTAGCCTGCAATGTCATAGCTCGGTAAATTTTCATATAAAAATCTTGTTATACCAGCCATTCTCTCATAAACCTTTGTTGTTTCCTCTGCATTTGTTGATGCAGCAACTTGAATAACATTTAGTTCACCCAATAAAGCGGACTTTATATCCAAGACTCCTCTTCCTTTCATGTCAGCGGAAAATTATTGTTCTGCGTTACGTAATTTTTTCGCTGCTTTCTCACGTTCGTTTTTATCTAGAATTTGTTTACGAAGGCGAATAGATTCTGGTGTGATTTCTAAGTACTCGTCATCACCTAAGTATTCAAGCGCTTCTTCTAGTGATAGAATACGTGGCTTTTTAATAACATTCGTTTGGTCTTTGTTTGCTGAACGGATGTTTGTTTTTTGTTTCATTTTTGTGATGTTTACAGTGATATCAGCGTCACGAGTATTTTCTCCAACGATCATACCTTCGTAAATATCTGTACCTGGCTCCAAGAACAGTGTACCACGGTCTTCAATTTGCATCATACCATAAGTTGTTGATTTACCAGTTTCCATTGAAACTAGTACACCTTGGTGACGGCCACCAATTCTTCCTGGTAATAATGGCTGATAGCAATCGAACGTATGGTTGATAATACCGAAACCTTTTGTCATCGACATGAATTCAGTTGTATAACCGATTAATCCACGAGCTGGTACTAAGAACGTTAAACGAACTTGACCACTGCCGTTGTTCACCATATCAAGCATTTCACCTTTACGTGTACCAATTGATTCAATAATTGAACCAACATTTTCTTCAGGCACATCGATTTGAACGCGTTCGAAAGGTTCACATTTCACGCCGTCGATTTCACGCACGATTACTTGTGGTTTTGACACTTGTAATTCGAAGCCTTCACGACGCATGTTTTCGATAAGGATAGATAAGTGAAGCTCTCCACGACCTGAAACTGTCCAAGCATCTGGAGAATCAGTATCTTCAACACGTAAAGATACGTCTGTTTGTAATTGAGCACGTAAACGCTCTTCTACTTTACGAGAAGTAACCCATTTCCCTTCACGACCTGCGAATGGAGAATTGTTTACTAAGAAAGTCATTTGTAAAGTTGGCTCATCAATACGTAATGGCGTTAGCGCTTCTGGGTGCTCAACAGGGCAAACTGTTTCACCAACGTTGATGTCTTCCATACCTGAAACGGCGATTAAGTCACCAGCTTTTGCTGTCTCAACTTCTTCACGTTTTAAGCCGAAGAAACCAAAGATTTTCGTTACACGGAAGTTTTTCACTGTTCCGTCTAACTTCATAAGAGATACTTGTTGACCTACAGAAATTGTTCCGCGGAATACGCGACCAATACCGATACGTCCAACGAAGTCATTATAGTCAAGTAAAGCTACTTGGAATTGTAATGGCTCTTCTGAGTTATCAATTGGTGCTGGAATAGCTTCGATAATTTTCTTAAATAGACATTTCATATCCGCTTCTTGCTTAGATGGATCAGCGTCTAAAGAAGCTGTACCATTTACACCTGAAGCATAGACAACAGGGAACTCTAATTGATCTTCATCTGCACCTAGTTCAATGAATAATTCAAGTACTTCATCTACTACTTCTAGTGGACGAGCTGAATCTTTGTCTACTTTATTAACAACAACGATTGGTGTTAAACGTTGTTCTAATGCTTTTTTCAACACAAAACGTGTTTGTGGCATACAACCCTCATACGCATCGACAACTAGTACAACGCCATCTACCATTTTTAAAATTCGTTCTACCTCACCACCGAAGTCAGCGTGTCCAGGCGTATCAAGGATGTTGATACGAGTTCCTTCATAGTTTACTGCTGTATTTTTAGCTAAAATCGTAATACCACGTTCGCGTTCAATATCGTTAGAGTCCATTGCACGTTCTTCAACACGTTCGTTTGAACGGAATGTACCTGATTGTTTTAGTAATTGGTCGACTAAAGTAGTTTTACCATGGTCAACGTGGGCGATTATTGCGATATTGCGAAGATCTTGACGTAAGTTTGTCATTATTCCACTCCATATTCTTTTTTCGAATGTTTAACTGTGATATTATAGCACAAGAAGGATAGAAATGTCCTTATTAGAATTTTCCTCATTCTAAAAAATATATTTTATTTACAAATTTTTAATATAGGAGGCTCGGCTATGAATCGTGCAAAATTCGTAATGGCCATTTACGCATTAGCAGCTGTTTTAGCAATGTGTTCTATCGGATATTCAGTGGCAATTGACAGTGTATTAGGTATAATAGCAGGCATTGTTGCTACTTGTGTCATTTTCATGACAGCCTTTAAAATGAAACGTAAACTACGTGAGCAAGGTTTACTTTAATAAGAGTTGATTGCTAATGTAAGAAGGAGCCTGTCTAAAAAATAGACAGCTCCTTTTTTATTCATAAGGCACAATATATTTTTCTAATAACTCTTTGTGTATAGAAGGATTGGCAATAATAAACGTATCCTGATGCAAGAAATCAAAGCCCTCTCCGTGTAAATTAGTGGTAATAGCACCAACTTCCTTGGCGATAATCGTACCTCCAGCTATATCCCACGGCGATAGTCGCATTGATACATAAGCATCTAATTTACCACTGACAACAAACGCTATTTCCATTGCGGCTGAACCATATGACCGCGTTCCACGTATTTTCCGAACCATTTCAATTACTTTTTCATTGTGAATATGTCGATTTGGTGCTACCCAGTGTGCGTTTATACCAATGACCGATTCTTCTATTTTGACTGACTGCAATTTACGTAATGGTGAGTCATTGTACCATGCCCCTTCACCTGCAATAGCATAAAATAAATCTTCACGCATTACATCAAATATGTAACCAAGCTTGCCTACCCCATTAACAAAAATACCGATAGAAATCATAAAATGACGATGTTGTTTCACAAAATTCATCGTGCCATCGATTGGATCAATAATCCATACAACACCATCTAACGACTCAACTTTCTCTCCCATACCCTCTTCCCCTAAAATTTTGTGGGTTGGATCGAAACCTCGTATTTTTTCGATAAAAAATAATTCTGTTTCACGGTCAATATTTGTGACAAGGTCGTTTGCACTTGATTTTGTCTCGATAACTAGATTGTACGAAAAGGCCTCTCGAATACGGCTACCCGCTTCATATATAATACTTTTCGCAAATTGATCAATTTGTTGTAAATCCATAAAAACCCACCCTTCGATTATAAGAAAAGGTCCTATGCTTTTAGCCTACTTAATAAGCAGCACATAATTCTTCCCTGAAAATATAACTTTCCATTATGATATACTGTCTATTTTACCCTTTATAGCAATAAAAATCACCTGCTGTCGGAATATTCAGCAAGTGATTTTTCAAATCGGAATATTATTTTTATTACGCATAGGCGTGCAAGCTTTCAAGTTCCAGCTGAATTTCACCAAGACGTTTTTTACTTTTTTCAATTTCAATTTCATTTTTTTCATTCATTGCCGAGAATAGCGAGGCTAATTCATAATCTAATTCTAATTGCAAAATGTGTTCATATTGCTTTTCAATGTCGACTTTACGTATAATTTTTACGATTGGTTTCATAAAAATCACTTCCTTTTTTTATTTTTTCACAAAACTTGTCACATTCGATAAAATGCTTGTTATAAGATTTTTTCCCATTTTCCTTATAAAATAAACCTTATAAATCGAAAGGAGTTAATAAAAATGCCGAAAATAAAGTGGACTAACAAAGACTTCAATGTTTTTCAAATAGACGGTTTAGAACAGAGAATGGATGCTTTAAATGTATGTGTACGTCCAAAATTCCAATTGCTTGGAGAGGATTTTTCTTCCTTCTTTTCGAGTCATCTCGGAGAAGAATTTTATCCTCATGTTGCGAAGCATGCGCGTAGAACAGTAAATCCCCCAAACGACAGCTGGGTTGCTTTCGCTCCGTACAAAAGAGGTTATAAATCATTACCTCACTTTCAGATTGGACTTTGGAGCACACATTTATTCATCGTCTTAGCTATTATTTATGAAGCTCCACAAAAAAATGTGATGGCAGAACGTTTAATTGCCAACAGAGCAATGCTGCAGCAGCTTCCTGAGGATTTCATTGTCTCTGGGGACCACATGTCTCCAGCAGCCATTTCCATGCAAGATGCAAAGGAAGACAAGCTAGATGAATTACTTATCCGTTTACGTGATGTTAAAAAAGGCGAGTTTTTAGTAGGTCGCCATATTCCAAAAGATCAAGCTGTCAAGCTGTCAGCTAGCCAACTTCATCAATTAACGGAAGAAACCTTTAGCCATTTACTCCCTATTTATAACATCATTGTTGGAAAATAAAGTTTGACGGATTGTGCTTCAAGCTTTGTGACATAATAACTAAAACAATTTTAATGATATTTATATATTGTGGAAAATTTTCGTTATTATTCCTAGCTATTGAAAATTTATTTGAGGAATATTCTTATGGATGAGGGTTTGAGGAAATTATTTATTTTTTCTCTTCTTTTCAAAAAATTGGGATGTTTTATATTGTTTATGTAGTATATGAAATACGCTTATTTTTAACACAGGGATAGTGTAAAGCTAGCAGATAAAAAATGTGGACGTGAGTATTTCTCACGTCCACATTTTTATCGACGTTGCTTCGGGGCAACTTTAATAATCGTGCCATCAGTTCCTTCTTTTGCTTGTTTCACAACAGGGTAACTGACATAGCCACTTGCTTCTTCAAACTCACGGAAAATTGTTTTTTCCTCGGACTGTGAAGGAACAATTTCTTTAAAACGACGATATTTCGTCATCATTACTTCACGCTTAATGCCTTTTTCATAAGCTTGTTCAATTCCTTCAAAAAATTGGACAACATCAACAATTTCCTCAGTTGACCAATCAGTTGAAAATGGATAAGAGTATTCCATTGGACATAACCACCTTTATCTTACTGACACCATTTTACCCGGATACTTTCTGCTTCTGCAAGCATTCGAGTGATTAGCTCCTCGACTGTTGGAATATCGTGGATCATTCCTGTAACTTGTCCAGCCCAGCCAATTCCTTCATCTTTTTCGCCATCATAAATAAAACGTTTATTTGCTTTCCCGCTAATATAATCTTTTAATGCCTCATACGTAGGTGTAGTACGCTCAATTTCTAATATCTTTTCCGTAAATTCACTGCTCAACGCTCTTGCCGGTGCGCCTATAGAGCGTTTTATAACAGTCGTATCTGCCTCGGTGCTTCCGATTAAGGCTTCTTTATAAGCCTCAGAGGCATCAACACATTCCTTTGTCGCTATAAAACGAGTGCCGATACGAAAAACATATACATTTCTTAAAAAATGTAGACATCTCTACTGTGACACAACTTATATCTTCCGACTTTCGTATTTTGTGTCTTCCTTATTCTCTGAGTCTGGTTTCGCCAAAGCTACTGCCATTTAGTATGACTCTCCAAAGGCTTAAATTCCGCAGTATCGTTGCGTACACATCTAAGGTTAAGTGTCAGTTAAATTCCTTAGATTGAGTAATTTGCTAA
>NZ_JBGCCF010000044.1:0-37470 GCF_041262385.1 Lysinibacillus sp. RC46
TACACAGGACATGGCAACACCATCTGTGGAGAGCTTTGTAACGCTTCTCTTAAGTACATAAGAACCCCACTGCTTTAGCTGTGGGAGTAGTCAGACTTTAACATGCGTCATATTTTGGAGTTTTAAGGTCATTACAGATCAAGGGGAAGACCTATTAAGTGACGCTAGGCCTTATATCATTAAAGCTGAATAGTAACAATCAATCTAAAATTACAAATAAATCCGAAGAAAGGTAAATATTTGACATTTTTTCGCTAAAATGCTATAATTTAAAAATTTAAGATGAAATGATATTAATATAGATTAGGAGGAATCGTATGATACGTAATAGAGTTATAGCATTATTATTTAGAATAGGTAGCCTTCTTTTTGTATTATATGGTTTATTATCACGTATGGGCATCCTATCGGGCAATATGAATTTTAAGACAATTATGTACTATACTATCCAAAGCAATTTTTTAGCACTGATCTTGTTTAGTATACTTACTATACGTACAGTTAAGGGATTGATAAATGATGGTAAGACGGGAAGTGCTGGCTATTTTCCACGCTTTGAAATGGTATGTGTAATTGATTTACTTTTAACACTTATCGTTTATTGGGTGCTTCTTGCTCCTACTACCTTTACAATGGGTGGAAGTTTTTATCTTTGGAAATTTGATAATCTTGCAGTACATTTGATTACACCTATTCTTTGCCTTGTAGATTATTTTCTATTTACAGAATCTAATCATTTAAAATACCGAGATGTATATTATGTTTTGATATACCCGCTCTCATATGTGGCATTTGCTACTATCACAGGTCTAATGGGATATGTGTACAATATATCGTCAATTGATGGGAAACCAGTACATTATGCTTACTTTTTCTTTGACTATGACAGGGTAGGAGCAAAATCCCTTGTCTACATCGGTGGCCTTATATTATTTTTCTTGGTACTTAGCCATATTATGTATTTGTTTGACAAGAAAGTTTATAAACCTTTAGTTGTAAGCAAATAATGTTATCCATAGCAATGATCTTTTGGTTGGTTATTATGTTTTTATAGTGATTACATCATAACTATAAAAAAGGGTCATTGCTTTTTTATTGGGTTTTTTCACATCTAGTGTGGGTGAACTTAATTCCGACGAATAGAAGTTACATTGCTGATTTTACACGTCGTAAAATTCCAACGGCTTATTAGTTTTCAGAAGAGGGTTTTGTCCCACCCTCTTTTTATTTTTTAAGACGTTTTTTTGCTTGTTCTTTCTTTTCTTCCTCAATTGTAAAATCGACTATTGATCGGCCGAGCATTAATAGCGTAATAAACATGACGCCTGTTCCAATAAATCAATTATGCCTCGGCATAATTGTGTCCGGAATCGGCTTTGTGCTTGCACAAAGAACTCCTTTCCGATTTCCGTGACATCCGCCGGAGGCTTTTAACTTCTTTCAGCGGTTGATTGTACACCCACTGAGAAGTAACTTAAACCCGCATTCGTTTCACCAACAATTGAGGTGGGAGACTTGCTGAAAGAAGTTAAATAAATCATCGTAAATATCTTTGAAAAATCACTAGTAGGATACAGTCCCGTCTCAACACCTGTGGGAATTAAACTCACTACTGCAAAATACATGGCATCAAGCCAATACCAGCCTTCCGTTCCTTTATAAAACATTGTCCCTGAAAGAATGATAAAAAATAATGTTGTAAACAAAGATAGAAATTGTGGACGCTTGAATGACTTCCACATGCCTACTAGCAATCTTTTCGCAGATAAAATAAATGACAGCATCGCATTCTCCTTTTGATCCATTTTCACTTCAGTATTATTACAATTCTAATTTGGTTCATCGACATAGTGTGGTTTGATTTCCGTTCTGACTGGGCGCTTTGCTGCTGTCGCTTCGCTTTCGCGCAGAGCAAAGCTTCCTGGGAGCGTCCAATGAGCCGCTTATCCCCGAGGAGTCGCCCAGCCTTCACTCCAATCAACTTATACACTTGGTATATATTTTAACAATTGCCATCTCCAACTTTTGATGTGAGCCCCTAACTTGTACTAGATATTCATCGCAATAAAAATAACATATATAAAATCAAAAGGTAGAGGTTTCAATTTACTATCCCTACCTTAAATTATTTTACTTCTTTAATAGATTTTTAAAATTTATAAATATTTTCGCTGCATGACTACGCTTTGTTGGAGCCTCTGGTAAATACTTTCCTTCACTACCTATAATAATACCTTGTTCATACAACATCGTTATTGCATGTTTTGTTTCTTCATTGTAAGAGGCAATATCTGAGAATGGTGCTTTTCCTTTCACAGCATAAGGTTGCTTTTGTTGATGTTCATAAGCACGATTAATCATTAATGCTAATTGAGCGCGAGTAACTGGCTGTCCTGGATTAAAATTACCATCCGTTCCCTTAATTAGCCCATACGCATAAGCGGCTGCAATTTCTGACTGGGTTCCAACATCATAGCTTGCGATGTCTGAAAATGGTGCCTGTTCCTTCGTCGTTAAACCTAGGCTTCTAACAAGCATCGTAGCAGCCTGTGCACGAGTAACATTTTGCTCAGGTCTAAACGTACCATCTGCATAACCTTTCATAATACCTTCTTCAGCGGCCTTCAGAATATACTCCTTTGCCCAATGATTTTCTATATCGGTAAAGCTTAAAGTTCTCTTTGTAGTAAAAGTAACTGATGGACTTTGAACACTTTCATTACCAGCTGCATCAACCGCTTTAACAGCTACCGTGTATGCTGTATTCTCTGTTAAATTATCCAAGGTTATCGCCGTTGTCTCAGCATTTTGTGTAAATGTTAGTTTTCCATTTACATATACGTTGTAACTAGTGACACCTATATTATCTCTCGCTTCCTGCCAGCTTATTTTTACAGTTGTACGATCTTTCATATTTGCTTGAATAAATTTTGATACATCCCATAAAGAACTTGCTTTAATCGCTGGTAAAAATGCCTCGTTCGCTACTGCTAAATAGCCAGCTTCACTTAAATGGATATTTTCAGGATTTGGTAAATAGCTTGGAATATCTTTTGCTACAATATCGTATGTCGGTACAAAAACGGCACCCGCTTTTTCAGCAGTTGTTTTTATCGTCGCATTCATAACCTTTAATAGCATTTTAAATTGTGTCTGTAAATCCTCACTATAGTACGGAAATGAATTATAATAACCCATTACATAAACTTGAGCATTCGGATTAAGCTTCTTCACTTCTTCTAAAATAGTAGCAATATTTTTTATTGCCTCTTGGGAAGCTTTTAACATCGCTGCTGCATTAATGCCAGTTGTCTGAGACTCTTTTAAAATAGGTATTATATCATTGGCGCCAGCGGTAAGAGTAATAATCTCAGCCTCTTTAATAGATGTGTGAAGCTTTACCTTCTCACTTTGATAACCGAATCCTACCACTGGCTTTTCCACATTATTTTGTATATCTTCTAATATATTTTTCGTTGTATAGCCTGAATATGCAAATCCTTTATTATAAGAAGCGATGAAACCATCTTGCTGTAAAGCTTGTGCAACAAAATCTGTGTAACCTAACCCGATGATACCAACGTCATTCATACCATGTGCTAAGGAATCTCCCAGTGCTACATAATCCGCTTGAACTACCCAACTTGGCGCTATGTAGTCTCTTTGTTCCTCAGCATTTACACTTATCGGTACTACTAACTGTAATGCCAGAACGCTAGCCGCTAAAAACCGAAATTTCTTTGATAATTGCATACACCCACTCCTCCAATTTTCACTAATTACTATTTTAATATAAATAGGATAAAAATGGGTTAAATAAGGCAAATTGAGATTTTTATCATAACGTATGGTTGATTTCCGTTCCGACTGGGCGCTTTCCTGGGAGCGTCCAGTCATCAACTTACTACCTACGTTTTAACAAATGTCATCCACAACTTTTGATGATGAGCTAAAAATCGTGTTTTACTCTAGTTGAACTTTCCCATAAACACCGCCACCACCAACTTCAATTGCCAATTGCCCTGTTCTTGCTAAATCGATCATCTTGGCAATTTTGTGCGGCACGATTTGTTCGAGTTGTTCTAGCGTAACTCGATGCAAGATGTTCATCTCTGTACCAAATGCTTGTACTAATCGTTCCATCATTTTTGGCCCTAATCCTGGAATAAAGTCTAGTGGTACTTGGTGAATATATGGTGGTCGTGCACGTTTATCTGTAACTTGCTCTGAAAGTTCCTTAATGCGTGTTGCAACTCCTTTAATAATTTGCGTACTTTCACAGTTTGTACAGATTGTTGCCGAATTGCTAAGCTGCTCACCACATTTCGCGCAGACAGTCTCGTGGTATTTACCAAGTAAAGGATTTAAGCCATAATTGGCTGTTACTACTCGATCTTGCTGTTCATGAAGCGCCATCTTTAATTCTGTAAAATTTGCATGAGATAGTCTTAATTTTTGATACTCACGTGCAATTTTTCCAAGTGAATGAGCATCAGAGTTGCTGACAAATGTATATGCTTGCAGCTCTTTAATGTTACTCACCATTTCAGTATCGGAGCTCAAACCAAGCTCTATTGCATCTATAAGCTGAGGGTCAAATACTTCCGTTAAACTATGATGTACGCCTTTACCGAACAAACTTTTAAATGGGGTAAAAACATGAGCAGGAATAAAAAGTCCACCTAATTCATGAACCTTTTGCTGTAATGTTCGACCATCACAATAAATTCGCTGAGAGCTTAAATGAATATTTTTCATATGATTAGACATCCAATTTGAAAATTCCCTCATATGCAGAAGTGTTGGAAAATAGGCCAGGACATGGATCGGTCCAAGGCAATGATGATCATAAATCTCCATTTCAGTACCTGGAATAAGTGTTGTATCTTGAAAACGAAGCCCTCCCTGTTCTAGCTCCTTCAGTTCTCCTTGTTCTATCATCTCTGCCATTTCATCCATTACTTCTGGTGAATGGCAATCAATAATCCCGATAATATCTAGTCCCTTTCTTGCACTTGAAGTCTCTAAAATTCTTGCTAACGTTAACGTTTTACTGCCAGTAATTTTAACAGCACGTCCACTTAAAGTACGTCCAATATGAATATGTAAATCTGCATAGAAATCTTGCATCATTGTCTCCCTCCTATTTTTAGATGACATAAAAAAGCCTCACATTGCTGCAAGGCATTTTATTCTTAATTATGATGGATGATTGCTATTAGTACTATTGTTTGATTCGAAAGCACCTGAGCCCTGTCCTGGCATTGTCGAAGAATCATAGGCCACTAATGTCACTCCCATGTTCTTTTCTAGCTCATTAAGTTTTTCAAGCTGTTGTTGATCTAATTGCGCAATCTTTATCTCTTCCATTTTCATCAAATCCTTTCACGAATAAAGTTCCCCAAATAAAAAACATATATACACAAAGAAAATGACTGATTGTCAGTCATTTTCTTTGACTTTATTTCAGCTATTTTGTAACATATTAAATAAGCAGGACAAAAGCGAGGGATTTCATGTCAAAAGAAGAGAAAATAATTCATGCTGCAATTGAAGTTTTCCGTGAAAAAGGAATTGAGAAGACAAAGGTTTCAGACATCGTAAAAGCTGCAGGTATCGCGCAAGGGACATTTTATCTTTATTTCCCATCACGTCTTTCAGTTATGCCAGCCATCGCAAAAGTTATGGTTGAGAAAATTATTGCTGCTATTAACGATGGGATTTCAAAACAGGAGCCTTTTGCAAAGCAGCTAGAAAAAGTAGTAGATATTGTTTTTTCTCTAACAGAGGAATATCGAGATGTATTTGCACTTATCTATGCCGGTATTACACAAACTGAGCATATGAAAGAATGGGAAAATATATATGCTCCCTATTACGAATGGATGAATCATTTCTTAGCTGAAGCTCAACAACAAGGAACGATACGAGCTTCTCTAAATACTACTCGTTCTTCTAAACTTATAATCGGTTTAGTAGAATCTGCCGCTGAACAAATTTATTTGTATGACGACAGTGAAGAAGAAACAATTAGACTTCAAAAGCTTGAGCTCCTCGACTTTTTACATCATGCACTCGATTTACGTCACGCATAAGTGACGTTCTCTTTTAAGTTGAAAATGACTGAATGTCAGTCATAATGATAGAAAGGAATTTAACTATGCAAAAAGATTGGATTTATGTTGGATTAACTAGTTTGTTTGAATTGTTTTGGATATTCGGTTTTAATGTTGCCGATTCCTGGTGGCATTGGGCTATTATTGTGTCCCTAATTGCATTGGATTTCCACTTCTTATCGAAGGCTTGCGAAAACCTACCTACAGGAACGGTTTACGCAACTTTTGCTGGGGTCGGTACAATTGGTACTACATTAATGGACATTTTTATTTTTGACGGTGAGTTTAATGCTATTAAAGGAATTTTCATGTTTATTTTAGTACTGGGTGTTATTGGTCTTAATTTAGCTGATAACCCTTCAAAAGATCATGTTGAAGAGAAAGGAGCTAATGCATAATGGGTTGGATACTTGTTTTATTAGCTGCAATTTCAGAAATTGTCGGTGTTGTTGGTTTACGCTATTATAGTCAGGAAAAAAACATACGCAATTTATTAATATATCTAGGCGGTTTTGGGATGTCCTTTGTACTATTATATGCATCCTTTAACTATTTACAGTTAAGCATCGCCTATGTCGTTTGGGTTGGTATTGGTACAGTGGGTGCTGTTCTCGTGAATATTATATTCTTTGGTGAATCTAAAAACCTGACTCGAATTATTAGTATCATCGCCATTATCATTGGTGTGGCAGGATTAAAAGCAGTATCTTAATTTATTCTATTTTAATTCAAAGTATTGTGAGTGAGTGAGTGCTAAAGCCTAGTATGACTTTTTGGCAAAGTGAGAGGTTGATCTCCGTTCCGACTGGGCGCTTTCCAGAGGGCGAAATCACCATAGAACAACTCCTCGTTTACAGTTCGAGACAGCCTCGGCTTTGCATCGACTTCTCTTTTAAGTGTCACATTGTACAAAAAGTCGTACCATCACCATTCGTTTCTATCATATATTTTAATCGGTAGTCTATAAGTAACAATTAAGCAGGATAAACATTTTGTGTTAACTATCATTTTTAATGAGTTGACACAAAATGTTTATTTTTTTACACTATTATTATCAACATTACTTTTTAGGGGTGAAATAATGACAACAGTTCCAGTACACACGCATCACAAATTAAGAACAGTCGATCTTGCATACATTGGACTATTTTCAACATTGCTGATGATAGGAGCTAATATCACGTCTATAGTACCTTTCATGATGATTGGTGGCGTACCTATAACATTGCAAACCTTTTTTGCTATTTTAGCAGGACTTATTCTTGGTAGTAGAAAAGGGGCACTCGCTTGTACTGTTTATATGTGCATAGGTTTAGCAGGTGCACCTGTATTTGCTCGTTTCTACGGAGGATTTGGTCAAATTATAAGCCCTACTTTTGGTTTCATTGTTTCTTACATATTAGCTGCATTTGTCGCGGGGCTTATTGTAGAACGTAGTGGAACGAAGAAAAGCTATGTAGTTGCTGCATTAGTTGCAACAGCTATTAATTACTTACTAGGAACGAATTGGATGTACTTTGCCTACAAGTTATGGGCTAGTGCTCCTGATGCTTTCACTTATAAGTTAGCATGGCTTTGGATGATGCCTCCTTTGCCAAAGGATATTATTTTAGCTATATTTGCAGGTATATTTGCATACCGCCTTCAAAAAGTGTTAAAAATAATTCCGATTAAATAAAAGCTTATCACCATAGGGGTTGATTTCCGTCCAGACTGGGCGCTTTCCCATGGGCGTCCGATGAGCCGATTCTCATGTGCTCCATTAACCGCTAGCTTAAACCCAATAAACCCAAAAATACCCCATAAGTATATTGTTATACTTATGGGGCATTTTTTATTTTTAAACGTATTTTTTCATCCAGTTTAAGAAGTTATCAATAACTACATCAAGGAATTTGATAGTACCTTCATCTGTTAAATTGCCTTCTGTATCAAATTTAGAGTGTACTGCTCCAATATAAACATCATTACCACTAAGTAATGGTGAATTTACTCCAGGTGAAAATAAAATATCTCTCAAATGTAATTGTGCTTTAACGGTACCTAAGTTACCCATTGATGCCCCCATCATGAATGATGGCTTGCCAATCATTACTTTATCAACACGAGATAACCAATCGATAGCGTTAACCATAACACCTGGCACTGTACCATTATATTCTGGCGTTAACCATAATACTGCATCTGCCGCTTTTACTTTTGCTTTAAAATCTAATACTGTTTGCGGTGCTTCATTTTCGATATCTTGATTATACATTGGTAAATCGTTCAAACTTAATATTTCAAGATCAATTTTCTCTGCATAACGCTTTTGAACAAATTTCGCTAATTGCATATTATAAGATTCTTTACGGATACTACCTACGATTGCTACTACTTTCACGTTGTTTCCTCCTAAATGTGCATTCATTTTATTATTTGTTAACAGTTTTATTTTATACTGCCCTAATAATAGGTTGCAAATTCTTCAACTGGTTTACGATAACCACGTAAACGGCGACTATCTTCTTTTTCCTTACCTATAGTAATCATTAGTGCAATTTCATATGTTTCTGGAACATTAAAAAGAGCTCTCATTTGTTGTTGATCAAAGCCGATCATTGGACATGTATCCCATCCACGATTTTTGGCTGCCAGCATAAATAACATAGCTGAAAGTGAAGCGTTACGAATGGCTTCCTCCTTCATAAATTCCTCGCCACGTTCTTCATAAAATTTTGCGTTTTCATTAACGATATTTTCTAATTCACATGCATTAATAATGCCTAAGTCTACCATCCCTTGATTAAGGTTAGCAGTATTTTTATAGGCTTCTTTATCTCCTAAAACAAGGATAACCGCTGAGGCTGAGTGCACTTTATATTGCCCGTATGCTGCTTCTCTTACTTTTTCTTTTTTTTCTTCATCTAATACGACGATATAATCGGCATGTTGTAAATTAAAGGCGGATGGAGCTAGCTTAACATCCTCCAAAATGGGACGTATATCTTCTTCGCTCATCTTGATGCCCTCTATAAAGTTATTTGCTGATCGGCGCTTATCTATTAGCTTTGCAAATTCCATCTACTAACCCCCAAGAGTATGTAATTTCCAATCAGTAGTCTGATTGGAATAAAAAGTATTACTCCTATTCTTTATCGAACGTAATCGTACTTCTTACAGTGTCAATTGGACGGACAAGTTCTTCAATTTGTGCACGTTTTGGCTCTAAAAATGGTGGCAACGACAATTTTTCACCTAAAGTTTCATAAGGCTCATCACCCATAAATCCTGGGCCATCAGTAGCTAGCTCAAATAAAATTTGTGGTGCTACTCGTGCATAAAGTGATTCAAAGAAGTGACGATTTACGTAACCTGAAGTATGGAAGCCAAAGCTTTCAAATCGTTCAGTCCATTCATTTAGTACAGCTCGATCCTCTACGCGGAATGCAGCATGATGTACTGTACCGAAGCCTTGACGAGCGACTGGTAAAACTGTGTTAAGTTCTACAACGATTTGTGCACCGTTCCCACCTTCACCAACTTCAAACAGATGGAAATCCCCTTCTTCAGCAATTTCTGTAAAGAGCATCACTTTTTCTAGCATCTCTTTGAAATATTTAAAATTAGCAACTCTTACAAAAACCGGACCTAAGCCTGTAATTGCATATTCAAGAGGAATCGGTCCATCTTGCCATGGAGTGCCTGATGCAACACCTGTATTGTTTTCATCAGAAATAAGTTGATATTGCTGATCGTCAAAATCAATGAAAGATAAAGTTTTCTTTCCAAATTGCTCTTTAATACCTGAATGTTTAACGTTTAATCGATCGAAACGTTTTACCCAATAATCCAATGCCGCATCTGCTGGCACGCGGAATGAAGTTTTGGAAATTTCATTTGTTCCATGCACACCTTTTGGAATGTTTGGAAAATCAAAAAATGTCATATCGGTGCCAGCGCTACCTTTATCATCTGCAAAAAATAAATGATATGTTTGAATATCATCCTGATTAACCGTTTTTTTCACTAATCGCATCCCTAACACATAAGTAAAAAATTTATAATTCTCTTCCGCACTACTTGTAATAGCGGTAACGTGGTGAATTCCTTTTAAATGATTCATTTTATGTTCCTCCTATTTATCTCGATTTCGAGATATATACGTAAAATTTTTTATTTATTAACTGCGTTCAAACCAACCTTTTTCAGAGACAGAGTCATTGTGTCCATCTCCTGTTGATCTAATACTTCAAAAATCTCGTTAATTTTTTGTTCATGCTTCGGAAATATTTCTTCCATCAACGTTTGCCCTTCATATGTTAATAAAACATACGTGACACGACGATCCTTCGGGCAAGCACGTCGATACACAAAACCTTTTTGTTCGAGCTTATCAATTACATACGTAATGCTACTACTTGCGATTAAAATTCTCTTTCCAATCACTTGGATTGGTTGCTCACCATGATGATATAAAAACTCAAGTACCGAAAATTCCGTTTGATTTAAATCGTATTGAAGTAAATCTCTCTTTGTTGCATCTTGAATCGTTTGATATGCTCGGAACAAGACCGTAAAAGCTTTTAAATTACGATTGTCTTCCTTCATACGACTCCCTCTTTCTATTTACTTCGAATTCATTTATCTTTAATTCGAGATAATAGTAACATATAAGCTACTAATCAGCAACCTTTTTACTGTAATCACAAAAAAGGCATCCCCAAAAATTAGAGGATGCCTTTTCACGTATAAATTATCGATTAATAATAGTAATGACGACCGCTGCTGTTTTGTTCAAAGGCAGCCTTTGCTAGACGAACTGTAGATACAGCCAAATCCGCATATGTCACTTTCTCAGTAGCATTGAATTTATTTTGCTGTCCATCAATTAGTCCCATTGCACTCGCTAAAGCAACATAACCTGCGTACGCTGGGTCAATTGAGCTTGCATCAGTAAAGTTTAATTTGTAAATGTCACTATGCTTAGCAGCACTCTCTAAATTTAATACACGAACTAACCATTCGGCAAGCTCTTGACGAGTCAATGCTGTATCTACAGCAAATTGATCCGCCGGTTGTAAAATGCCCATTCTTACTGCTTGTTCAACGATTCCGTATAATGGATGCTTTTTGTCAATATTATCGAAGGATTGCTTATCGTTATCTCTTCCATACGGACCGAAATCATATCCGTATGATAATGATTTAACTAAAATTTTCAAAGCTTCTCCCTTTGTTACGGCTGTATCAGCATTAAAGTTAGCTGGGTCTTTAACCTCTAACACGTTTTGGCGTAATAAATAAGTTAATTCTCCTCCAGCTGTTGGATGTGAAATGGCTGGTTTTTCTTTAGAATCATCAACTTTTAGAAGCCATTCACCAGTTGTTGCATCAAGAATATTGAACAAGCTTCCATTATAAACCGGAGAGTATACTAAATCATAGTGGTGATTATCCTCGCCATCCTGTTTTGCATACTGTAGCTCCAATTTTAGCCCCTCATTGAACATTGCTTTTGCTTTATCAGCAGGAATAGCTTTGTTTACAGACGGCCAATCATCAATCTTACGATTACTAACATGTAAAGCACTTAATTTCCCATCTGCACTGATCCCAACGGAAATTTCATCCCCTACTACGGCAATGCCATTGACAATACGTGGGAAAGAGAAGTAATACTGTTTGCTGTCTTTATCATATACTGCATCTTCTATTGGTTTTGAATAGTTATGAATATATGACGGAACCCACTCTTTTAAATAGTCTATTGCTTTTGTTAATGCAGCATCTTTTGAAATTGGTTCTACTTTATCATCTGTCTGCATGAATTCTCTACTTGTATCCCAGAAGTTTGTAATCTCACCTGTTGCCTTGTTCACTTCAAGTGAACTGCCTGTGCCGTAATTACCGAGATCATACATATAATTCACATCATAAATTGTTTCGCCATTTTCGTTTTCTCTTTCATTAACCGAATGAATTTGTAGCTTTGCTTTGTCTGAATCAACTTTTAAAATAGACTTAGCTAACTCTTCAACTTCTGCTAATGTAATACCATTTTTTTTAGGTGCAAGTGGTTGCGATACAAGTTTTTCTACACCTTTTGCCTTCGGTACTTGAGAAGTGAAACCATTCATTGTTTTCCACTGCCCATTTATTGCATGTACACCATTAAAGCTTGTTGGTGGCATATACGCAAGCTTAGCAATACCTTCGCCTGTTTGGTAGTTATAGTCAACTATATAACGTAAATCAACTGATAGATTTTCGCGAACCTGTGCAAGGATGTCTGACTCATTCTTTTTCTGATCTAAGTTATCAAATGTTGCCTTGCTAGTTGGCTCAGTATAACGATACATACTTGTAACTTCACCATTTGCTAGAACTGTAATATTGATAAACTCATTACTAAGTGACACACCATTGTGTGTAGGCGAGTACATGAATGAATACGAAATTGGTTCGGATAAAGGTCTACTAAAACTAAAACCAAAGTCGCTATATCTATTGTCTTCACGAAGCTTGTAATTCGCAGTGCTCGGCAATTTCTTTAGGAAGTCTTGAGCAACTTTCTTTGCTTCACCCTCTGAATACTTCACTGGGTACAATGCTTCCGCTATATTGACAGGCTGATAGTAGAAGTTTTCTAATTCCAAATCTTCGCCTTTAAAAGTAAAATCACCAGAAACGTCTTTGCCATTGATTGTCTTATTAAAGTTCAATTCATAGCGTATCGTTTTGTCATCATTATAGTAATGCGCTTCCCCCATTGAGAAATCTTTCTCTGTTACAAAATTGAACTTGTCTGGGAATATTGTATTCAATTGCTTAATAAGCATACTTTTTGTTACTTTTGTTTCTGTTGAAGAAACTTGAATTGCAACTCTCTCTTGTGGTTCTTTTACATTAGCCGAAGCTTGTGCCATTGGTGAAAGTACACTAACAGAAAATGCAGTAGACGTTAGTATGATACCTAACTTTTTAAATTTTCCCAAAATATCCCTCCTGGATTATCATTTACCATAATTATAGTATAGATTACCATAAATAGATATGACATTTTCAGATTATTTATGTTTATTAGAAAATAGAATAGACATAGAGCTATCTTATCTTCATTTAACATATCTTTTCTGTGCGAAAGCGAAGCGACAGCAACATATCTTTTCTGTGCGAAAGCGAAGCGACAGCAACATATCTTTTCTGCGCGAAAGCGAAGCGTCAGCGGCAATTACGCTAAGGCGAAATTATTTGATTGCTCCCTAAGATTCTTATTTCTTTACTACATCAAAATTTGCCCCAATTAATAACCAATTTTGAGGGAATGGTAGACCCAACTTCCAATAGCCTACTCCTCGGAGTCTGTACCGTTTGATTAAATCGAACTTCGCTTGAATGGATCTGGCGTCTTCGAACCACACCACATGTGCTTTACCTTGCTCATCATAATATTCAAAGAACGGTGCTTGAGATCTTAAATCAAACTGAATAGCAGCATTATATTTCTTAGCAATCTCGATTGCTCTTTGTGGACTAACCGCTTCTGCATTAGGACCCCCCTGTACAAAAGGCAATGTCCAGTTATACCCATACAAATTCTGTCCAAGTATAATTTTGTTCCGAGGTATCTCACTTACTGCATATTTAACAACCGCTTCTACCTCTAGAAGTGGCGATACTGCCATAGGTGGCCCTGCAGAATAGCCCCATTCATAAGTCATTAACATAACAAAATCCACTATTTCTCCATGTGCTTTATAATCATGCCCCTCCGTCCACGGACCTCGCTCACTAGCACTTGTTTTCGGAGCTAGCGCTGTCGATACGGTATATCCCTGAGGATGGAATCGACTCACCGCTCTCCTTAAAAAGTTGTTATACGCCTGTCGTTGATCGCCTGGCAAATTTTCAAAATCAAAATGAATATCTTTAACGGTTCCTAAACGCTTTGCTTCTTCAAGAATATTATTAAAGAGCAAATCCTGTACTGCTGTACTTTGAAAAATATCTCTCGCTAAATCACCGCTAAAACTAAAATTCTCCAAATTTGAGACAACCATTGCTAGAGAAGCACCTGTATCATTTGCAATTTGCGCTACACCTTGACTCGGTGGTACCTTAAGCGTTCCATCTCGCCTTGCCTCATAGCTAAATAAAGCTAGATAAGTTAAAAATGGACCCGCTTCTCTTGCTTGACTTAGTAATGCCTCACTAACGAATGTCCCTCTCGGCTCTAAATATGCCAATGTTTCAGCTCTTGTTTTTGGTTGAGGTGGAATATAAAGTCGCATACCAATCGATAACGGTTGACTCGGACTAATATTGTTCACCTGAGCAAGTGTTAAATAATTAATGCCAAAGCGTTGGCCGATTGAATATAGACTATCTCCTGACTGCACATAATAGAAATTTCCGACAATCGGTATTACAAGAGCTTGCCCTATAACTAATCGGTTTGGTTCAGGAATTTGATTGGCATCTACAATATTTTGAACTGTTGTCCCATATGCCTGCGCAATTCCCCATAAGGACTCCCCTGCCCGTACAACATGTATTTGAATGTCAGTGCCTCCTTCTAGCTTGATAAAATCACACCTGTAAAGCTTATGAATTAGGAAATGAAAAGATGTCAGTGCTCAGTAAGAATAGATTCCCTAAAACACAAAAGGATTCACCGCTTATTCTAGCGAATGAACCTTATTTTCTTTGATTTTCTTATAATATTTATGACACGTTCGACAAAGGTTTATAAATAATAAAATAGATGCTTTATTTTCTTCCTTCTATGTATATCCACTGCTGTATTTCTTGCAATTGATAAGATCCAAATTTTCACTTTATCTTTATCCTTTCAATTGTCTAACTTCTTCATCGCTTAAAAAAACATTTCTTGCGTAATATTCTCTGCCTCTTGTTTGCAATTTGTATAATACAGCGCAAAATGATACACATCACGATAATAACAATCGTACAAATGTTCTGTTTTTGAAATATCATGATGCAAAACTTCACCCCACTTTCTACACTCCCTAATAAGTCGTCGCAACAAATTATTTGTTACCCTTTTCCCAATTTTTCTTTTACACAACTAGCGTAAAACGCCTCATTCTTTTCACCGTTTACTCTCTTGTATAATGAAATTACTGTAAGGAGGTGTTAGGTTGCGTTTATTTTACCAACAAAAAATGATCGGCAAAAAATCGCGTAAACTTCAAAATATCCCATTCACTATTGAAGAGCCTGTCCATACTTTAAAAGATTTACTTAAGCAACTCGTCACACAAGAGGTTCTTAATTATAACGAAAAGACGGTGGATAATCCGCTTCATATTTATATAACTGATCAGCAGTTAGAGGATGCAGCGCTGCATGGCAAAGTACATTTTGGTGAGAAAAAAAATGCCTCTACGCAGTCTGTTGATCAAGCAATATCCACAGTTCTTCAAGCCTTTGAAGACGAACTTTTTTTAGTATTACAGAACGAAGAACAATTAAATTCACTTAATGAACCTTTTGCAATACGAGAAGATGATGTTTTTACGTTTATTAAACTGACAATGCTAGCAGGACGAATTTGGTAAGGAGGATTTCCATGACACTATCAAACGATCAAAAAAACCAATTCCAAAGTAAAATAGATACTGCACCAAAAGCCATTCAACCAATGGCTACAGCATTACTTCAATATATGGATGATCGCGATTTTTCCATTAAACAGCAAATTGCTGATTTGGAGATCATGACACTTGAGGAGCTATTTACCGGAACCCTTTTCGATGTACTAACACTATTTTCATCGCAAGAACGTGCTCAAACTATTAAGAAATTGATATTACGTTACGATACAACAATTTTTCAGACTGACATTATGCGTAGGTCATTTCGATCTACACATTCCGTACAGGACCACCTTTTTCAATGCTTACAATTAATTGTAGAAATGCTGACATTTGAAGAAATGAATCTACAGGAATTATTGATGAATCACAATCAATATGAGCATGGTTCATACCCTAATTACAGCTGCTTTGTGGTTAAAAATGAAAATATGAAGGTAATGCCTTTTAATGTTTTTGAACAAATGCTTGCTGAAGAACTGTCATTAGAAAATCCTGCTATGGAAGAAGCCGTTGAACATATATTATTTGACGAGCATCAAGGCAGTTTTTTTGGATATCCACTAATAAGAGGGATTTTCAAATCAACAAATACTCGCCTACATGAGGCACTCGGTAAACTATTAGTTGCTGCTGCACGTCAAGAGGGACTACGCCAAGCCATTGTTGAAAATATTGATCATGGCACATTAGAGGCACAGCTTACCATTATGAAGCTTATTCAGGAGCATCAGCTAACTCGTTTCTCCTCAGTTATTCGCGCAGTCGATACTTGGATGGGGCTTGGCTATAATAGCTTTGAAAATCAAAAAGTAACAGAGGAAGTATTGTCATTAGCGATTCGAGCAATTGAAGACGATTATTTCACACTAGAGCTATTAAAAAGTGAACGAACGATTGATATTTACGTAGCACTATGGACAATTTCAACGAAGGATTATTCGAAGCTCGATACTATTTTGCCAGAGTTGTTACAACGCGAAAAGCATATCCAGTTGACAACGCTCGCATTTTTGAAAAATCTAGGGAAAGTTTCCTTCACTGCTCCGTTTGTTAAGGGTCTCATTTTAACAACAAAGGATATTGAGCTATTTACATTTGCTTGGGGGAATTTCCTAAACGCAAATAACTATATTAATAGTGAATATGCTTGGGCTAACGATTGGATTACAGATATACAAAAGTTCTTGCAGGAAAATACCCAACTGCAAGGCATTGAATACCTTCTATTTGAACAGCTTGAATGGGCAAAGGGTGAACTTACGAAAGATGGTATTACGATTGCAGGAAAACCTTTATCATTCGTCTATGCACACTTGTCATTAGAAGATTTAATTTCCACACAAATAATTTTGGCCAATCATTTACAAGATGAAGAGCTATTTCAACGTATTATTTCGAATGCAGATTCTTACTCTCCTACAAGTAGAATCGGCCTTCTTAATATTTATTGTCTTGATATTACTACGCAAGGAAAACGTGATTTTCTATTTAGCGCTTTACGAGATCGAAGCTCCATTAATCGTTCCCTTGCATTGAAAAAGATACAATCACTAACACTTACAGACGATGAAATTTTAAAAATTGAGGACCTTTTAGCGAATAAATCAGGTTCACTTCGAAAGGAAGCTATTTCCCTCTTAAAGCTACAGCCGCAGGAGAAAATATTGCAAAGCGCTGAGCGACTTATTCAGGACAAGAAGCAGTTGAAGCGACTTGGAGGGCTAGAATTGTTGTTAGAGGCCTCTAAAGAATATCACCTAACTAGCGAGGAAATAACAGCATTATGCGACCAGCTTCCAAAAATAACAAAAACTGAGCAAGTGTTGTTAGATCAATTGTTAACTAGTGATGTACCAGAATATAACGAGGACAATGGCTTTGGTTTATATACGCCACACCCTCCTATTCAATATGACAGCATTTCAAAAACAGATATAAAGATGAATGGCATGGAAGCATGGCAGCAACTAGTTCCTTTATATTTACAAGAAACAATGCCACTAGAAAAATTCTTTGATTATGATATAGAGAAGCTTATATTAAAGCTCGAGCAGCTCATTCAACTATTAGATGCTAATGCCCAATATGAGTATGAGACATATCAATATCAATGGGATGATACGCCAATCACAACAACATTAGGACAAACATTTAATGTCGTTGCATCAAAAGCAGAAAATAATCGAAACGCAAGTCTTGATGTATATCCGATACCAGATGACATTCTCCAGTGGATAAAGACGTCCAAATTCAGTGTAGAGGATTTAGCCTATTTTAACTTTTATAACAATCTATCTGAACATCCTGCGGCACATGAACTGAGCGAAGCAGCACAAACCTTAATCACTCCATTCTTTAATTATGTAGAAATAAAAGGTCTCGTTACTAAGTTCCAAGCATTAAAATATCAGCGAACAATGAAACAAATTTTCACTGTCCTTACTCTTGATTTAAATAATATTGTTGGAGAGCAGGAGCTTCATAAAAAGGCTGTCACATTACTTGAAGAGCATTCGCCAGAATTTAACGCTTTTGAGCAAGCAATCGGTATTATGCTTCAGCTGTTAACACAAATACCTGCTGAGCAGTGGAAGTTAGAGGTACGAGATAAGGACTATTTTTATCGCTCTACTTCATCATTAGTAGATTTAGATGTTATTGATACCTTTGTTGATCGATGTTTCTTAGCCTATAAGACTTACGGTGAATTTGTCAAAATGCTGGCCATCAATGAAGAGTTATCAAGGAGGATGCAGAAAGAGCAATATAGCCCGAGTATTTACTCTCTAAAATTATACCAATATTTAGATGCTTTTAATGTAGGTTTATTCACTCAGGATCATTTATTTGAAGCCATCTTTACAGATACGCTAGCGTCTGAGATGTTGGTTGCTCCAAACAAATTAATAGAACATTATAAAGAGTCATTTGAAGACTTATCGAAATTCTTTGCTGTTCGTGAGCAGGCCATTGATCGAATTTTAGAAATAGAGCTTATGCGCGGTGATATTCCTACAGCAGTAACAGAGCTCACTAGAAGCATTTCCTATTTCGAGGGTATTGATTATTTCTTAAAAATTTTACAAGCACTTGATGGTGAAAAGCTTGCTCGCGGCTATATTTGGCAGGCTGAAACGAAGAAGGATGTTTTCTCTCGTCTCCTTGCAAGCTGCTATCCTAAAAAAGATGAAAATGCACAGCAATTAAAAAATGCATGGAAAAAAACAGATATTTCAAAAGAGCGCCTAATTGAAGCAATGATGTATAACCAGCATTGGATAGACCTTGTTAGTGAAGTAATTGGCTGGGAAGGATTAAAAGAATCAGCTTGGTACTTTATCGCCCATACAACCGACTATTTATCGGATTTTGCTAAAGATCAGATTGCCCTTTTCTCAAATATTACTGCTGACGATTTCCGTGATGGTGCCTTTGATTTAGCTTGGTTCCAAAGTGCCTATCAAACACTAGGTGCTAAACAATTCAAACTCGTCTATGATGCAGCAAAATACGCATCGGAGGGAGCTAACCACCGTCGGGCACAGCTTTATGCAGATACAGCTATAGGTAAGCTTAGCCCAAAACCGTTAATGGAAGAAATTCGTGATAAACGTAATAAAGATAAATTACGTGCACTCGGTCTGATTCCATTGAAAAATTCGGATCAAAAGGATGCACTAACTCGCTATCAATTTATCCAGCAATTTGTAAAGGACAGCAAACAGTTTGGAGCACAGCGTCGTGCGAGCGAAGCACGTGCAGCTAGCATTGCGCTTGAAAATTTAGCGCGAAATGCAGGAGATGGCGAAACAACACGCTTCACATGGCGTATGGAGCTATCAGCCTTTACCGATATAAAACATTTATTCCATACACAACAGATTGAACATATTACTGCACATTTACAAATTGAAGAAGATGCAAATGTTACGATTATCGTTGAAAAAGACGGGAAACGACTAAAAAATATTCCTGCTGCTCTGAAAAAGCAAGAGCAAGTTTTAGCGTTACAACAGGCGCGAAAAGAATTGCTAGAGCAATATAAACGAGCACGCCCCGCACTTGAACAGGCGATGGAGCTTGAAACTAAATTCTCTGCCGAAGAGCTGATCAATTTATTAGAGCATCCGATTTTAGCACCGCTTCTTCAAAAACTCGTCTTTAAAAATGAAGGGCATTTCGGATTGCTAACTGAGGATGGACTTAAGCTACTATCAGATGAAATAGTTTCACTTACTCCGACAGCAACATTAACGATTGCCCATCCGTATCACCTACTTGAAAGCGGTCAATGGCGACAATGGCAAACTTCTATGTTTGAACAAAAAATCAAACAGCCATTTAAGCAAATTTTCCGCGAGCTGTATGTAATGAATGCGGATGAAAAAGGGCAAAAAAGATCATTGCGCTATGCGGGACATCAAGTCAATCCGTCTCAAACGGTTGCACTTCTAAAAACACGAGGATGGCAAATTAGTCATGATGAAGGACCACGAAAAGTATATTACAAGGAAAACATCGTTGCCTCCTTGTATGCGCAAGCAGATTGGTTTACGCCAGCAGATATCGAAGCACCAGCAATTGAGGGCGTCTATTTCTACAATCGTTTAACAGGTAAAGACATAGCATTAGATGACATTCCTGCAACGATATTCTCTGAAGTGATGCGGGATATTGACCTCGTTGTAAGTGTTGCACATGTTGGTGGTGTCGATCCAGAAGCAAGCCATTCTACAATTGATATGCGTAGTGTCATTGTGGAGGAATTAGCGAAGTTATTAAAGCTAACGAATGTTGAAGTGAAAAAACAACATGCACTTATTGAAGGCAAACTCGCAAGCTATTCATTGCACTTAGGTAGTGGTGTTGTTCATCAAGTGGGTGGATCAATGATTCCAATACTCGCCGTACCATCTCAGCACCGTGGACGCATTTTCTTACCAATGGTGGATGACGACCCACGCACAGCCGAAATTATGTCAAAACTTTTACTGCTAAGTGAAGATACAAAAATTAAAGATCCTGCTATTCTAGGACATATCCGTAGCTATGAACAAACGCGCTAAAGAAATTTGTGCATAAACGAAAACGGTCGCTAGTTGATTTCCCTCCCCAGTTGTTAAATTCCAATGCCCTCCGTTTTGGAGGGCATTTATAGTGTTGAAAACAAAATGGTCAGAGAGTTCTTTGTGAATGTTGTGGTTCTTTAAATAAAGGTGATTTCCGTCCCAGGCTACTCGCACATTTGTTGTTGCTAGCACTACGCTTTTGCACAGAATTGTTGCTGAAGTTCCCTATAAATTAGAGTGACATGCTAAGTGAAGTGGTTGATTGGAGTGGAGACTGGGCGACTCCTTGGGGATCAGCAATAAAGGAACGAAGGCTAAAACCATCACGTCCTGTGATAACGCCTTCGTGACCAACATCGGTGCTGCTGACGCTACGTTAGCACTACGCTTTCGCGCAAAAAACATCTGTTGGCCCGAGACCCTGGAGCGAGCATCGCGAGTGAAGCGGCTCATCGGACGCCCCCAGGAAGCTTTGCCCTGTGCGAAAGCGAAGCGTCAGCGACAAAGCGCCCAGTCGGAACGGAAATCAACCCCTCGTTTTGCCGAAGAGCTATACTATGACACCTTAATCTCATCGAAATGATAGTCACCATCTATGCCCTCCACTGAACATCGGAGGGCATTTTATTGTACATCTGATTTAATCATTTCAAATAATAACGGTACATTCGTTCCGCGCTGTAATGAATTACAGCCCTCCATTAAAAATGACCAGCTCATTTTCATTTTTTCTTTATACGGAAGCTCTGGGTTAACTGGGACATATTCTTTTAAAAATTCTTCTATGGAGCTCGATAATCTTTCCATAAATTCATCAGCCTTTTGCACCTTTTCCGTCGCTACTTCATTACGTTCATTCCATAGTACATGCTCTAAGTTTGTAGAAAAATAGAATAGCTGATACGGTATTCTTAATCGATGAATGCTAAAATGATCATTTGCCATAAGGATTTTAGCATTATTCGCCTTCATTTCATTTCGTTGTTCGATTTGCTCTTTACGCTTCTCTGATTTCACTAATATTGCATCTTCTGTATAGAATAAATTTTGCTCAATATCTTCCTTCACCTTGACAAATTCAGGGGCAATAAAACAACCGTCTGCATCAGTAATATGAACGACAGCGGTTAAATCCTTCGCTAAAAACTTATACTTCTCCAAATAGTTCTGAATCACTCGTGTAACACTATTTTTAATATTAGGTATCCGTTTATTAGCATCCCATTTCGTTAAAATATCCTCCCGTTGTACATCGAAGCGAATCGTTGAATTTGCAAAATGTTCATCTAGAAAATCCTCTAAAACAATTTGCTCTGTATGCCCTTCTACAATGATTAAAAGAACTTTTTTAGTCATGCTGGACACCCGCTTTTCTAAAGGCACGCTTAATTTTAAATGTCTTCGTTTCCTTATAAACATCTTCATCCTGCCCGCCCAACTGAATTGCACGTAAATAAACATCTCGAGCATTATTTACCTCTTTAATACCCTTTAGCTGTATATAACGACGATCTTCATTCGTTGTCGTAAACCATAAGTTTTTAATAGCTAGCACCTCTAACACACGTAAATTATGAGACGTAAAAATAAGTTGACCTTTTCCGCCCTCATCAATCACTGTTAACAACTCGCCTAACAAATATTCAAAAACACCCGAATCTAATTCATCTATTACTATACAAGCATTTGGGTTATTATAAACTGCAATGAGCACACTAAGTACAGAAATAATTTTCAAAATTCCTTCTGACTCTGTCCGTAACGGTAATTCGCGATCCCCTCGTTGCGATAAAAATTCAAAACGAATTCCTTTTTCTCCATTATCCATAGTTTGTTTTGTAAGTACATTAATCTTTATAGACAGACCTGGAATAATCGCTGATAATACTTGATTACTTTGCTCTATTACTTCACATAACACGTAAAATGCGTCCTCTTGCAATAACGCTGGCCCCTTCAAATTGTAAGGGATAGAACCACGAGTTTTTTCGAGATGGATGCTAAAAGGCATACTACGCTCTTCAAATAATGGTGCGATATTTTGATTATTAACGACATGTAAATCCTGATTAAAATCTATTGCTAAATTATGAAGCAATTGCATTTCTAGCTCTGACAACCTGTCTTGTAATAACGGCTTTATATCTTTGTGAAAGACAAAGGACATATATTGTTTTTTAGCTAATTGATGAGTGACTAGTAATTGGATACGCGTTTTTTCATTCATATCAGAAAGATTTGCTTTACGTAGTTGTATGTCTTCCTCTGTAACATTAATTAAAATCTTTGAACGCTTCCCTTTCTCGTTTTCTCTGTAAGCTACACGTTCAACCGTTGTGTACAGTCTGTTTTCATCTTCTTGTAACTCTACATAATAATTAAGAAAAAATGTGCCAAATTGATTTTCTACTAGAAACTCGAACTCAATACTTGCTGTATCCTCCCCTGCCATAATTAATTTTTTTTCCTGAGATGGTAATTTAATTTCAGCGATCCAGCCGGAGATAAGTGCCTTTAACAAGCCAAATGCATCAACAATAGTTGTTTTTCCAGAACCGTTCTGTCCGTATAAGCCTACAACATTTGACTTAAGAAACGTCTCAAAATTTACCGCTAACATAATTTCACCATGACGTACATTTCGTAAATTTTGTACTTTTATTTTCTTGATTTTTATAATGGTCATTTATTTAAACATCCTTTAATGATATTTTCTTCTATTATAATTAAATTTGATATTTTTTATAACATTTTATATTTTAATGAATTATACCCTTATCAATCATTCGTCTAGTTTAGTGCCTATGACAATCCTAATAGTAGGCATATGTTAGAAAAGAAAAAACGAAGAAAGGTGTGTTTCATTGGTCAATCCTGGATTTAATCCCGAAGATCTTGATGTTAACATTCCGTATCACCCTACCATGCCTTCTGGTAGCCCATATCCATCTTTAAACCCATCACCATATCCGACACGACCTTCGCAGCCATATCCACCGCGTCCTCCGCAACCACGTCCGCCACAACCATATCCACCACGTCCTCCGCAGCCATATCCGCCACAACCATATCCACCACGTCCTCCGCAGCCATATCCGCCACAACCATATCCACCGCGTCCTCCGCAGCCATATCCGCCACAACCATATCCACCGCGTCCTCCGCAGCCATATCCACCACAACCATATCCACCACGTCCTCCGCAGCCATATCCACCACAACCATATCCACCACGTCCTCCGCAGCCATATCCACCACAACCATATCCACCACGTCCGATGCCATTTCCAGGCGGGCAATATCCTGGCTTACCAGGCCAACCAGGTTTACCAGGATTCCCTGGATTAAACCTACCAGGAATGTAGATTTGTCACCTGACATATTGGAAGTCCAAGATAAATGACTTAGCAAAAAGGCTATCCAGAAGTTCAAATACGAACTAATGGATTGCCTTTTTATTGTTTATTAGAAACTATTTTTGATAAAAAAACTAAGGAAGTGAAAACATGTCTATAAAATTCTCAGCCATCCTACATATTCGCGCATTTAATGAGCACAGTATATAGAGAGGTGTATCTATGTGTAACGTAAAAAAAATAACTTTATGTATGATTAGTCTACTATTAATTAATTTGAGCATTGTATCTTCTTTCGATGCAAAAGAATTGAGAAGATTAAATGGACTTAAAGCACAAATAAAAGGCCTAGAAAATCGTTTGAAAAACCTTGAGCCGATAAAACCCCAAACAATTGCTGATCCTCCTTTTCCAGAATTAACTCCTCCATCAAAATTTGTTACACTTTCACAATTGATCGAGAATGGCACTACTATTCCTTATGAGGTTATCGTCAATAATCCTGGCTATAAGAGACCCGCTTATGAAGAGTATTGGCATAGCTCAATCGGTCGGTGGAGCTATGTTCCAACTAGAATTCATTATGCACTGCATCGACTATTTACGAATTACGATGTTGCTCTTTCCGAATGGTACGACTTTGAACAAAATATGGGATTCACGATTCCATTGTTTCAAAATGAATCGGATTTAGATTTATATATTGTCGCGTTCCAATCTGATATTACGGCAGTTTATACGTTGGGGAATCAGGTGGTCGTTGTTGTATATCCAAGAAGAACCGGTGTTCAAGTGGTTACTATAAAAACAAGCGCTATACATCCCACAAATACCGAAGAATCCTTACTTGTGCAATTATCAACTCAAGCAGGAGAAGAAATCGATTATGCACTTATCTCTTATATTTCTCCTGATTTTAGGTTGAAGCAAAAAGAATAACTCTAAGCTACTTTTTCGGAGTTTTTTATTAGCAGGTTTGCTCCACCTTATCAGCGATTGTTGGAGGTTTATCGGCGATTTTGCTACTTTTATCAGCGATTGTCGGAGGTTTATCAGCGATTTTGCTACTTTTATCAGCGATTGTCGGAGGCTTATCAGCGATTTTGCTACTTTTATCAGCGATTGTCGGAGGCTTATCAGCGATTTTGCTACTTTTATCAGCGATTGTCCATATTCTATCAGTGATTCACTAAAAAATATTCGCTAAAGCATAAAAAAATCACTTCTCAATTTGAGAAGTGATTTTTTTGACTGGAGCCGTAGATTACATCATTCCTGGCATGCCGCCCATACCAGACATATCTGGCATTGCTGGAGCTGCTTCTGGAATGTCTGCTACAACTGCTTCTGTTGTTAAGAATAGAGCTGCGACAGATGCTGCGTTTTGTAGAGCTGAGCGAGTTACTTTCGCTGGATCTACTACGCCCGCTTCCATCATGTTTACCCATTCGCCAGTTGCAGCGTTGAAGCCAACACCGATTTCTTCGCGTTTTAGACGATCCACGATAATTGAGCCTTCAAGACCAGCGTTGTTTGCGATTTGACGAACTGGCTCTTCTAAAGCACGTAGAACAATTTTTACACCAGTTGCTACGTCGCCTTCTTCTGCATCTGCAACGTTTTCAACTGCTGCATATACGTTAAGAAGTGCCGTACCACCACCTGATACGATACCTTCTTCAACTGCTGCACGAGTTGAGTTAAGAGCGTCTTCAATGCGTAGTTTACGTTCTTTTAGTTCTGTTTCTGTTGCAGCGCCAACTTTGATTACTGCTACACCACCTGCTAATTTTGCAAGGCGTTCTTGTAATTTTTCTTTATCGAATTCTGAAGTTGTTTCAGCAAGCTGAGCACGGATTTGACCAATACGGCCTTCGATTGCATCTGCACCGCCAACACCTTCTACGATTGTTGTGTTGTCTTTTGTAACAACAACTTTCGCAGCGCGACCAAGTGATGTAATATCAGCTGATTTAAGGTCTAAGCCTAGTTCTTCTGTAATTACTTGACCACCTGATAAAATTGCGATATCTTCAAGCATTGCTTTACGACGGTCACCAAATCCTGGAGCTTTAACCGCTACAGCATTGAATGTACCACGAAGTTTGTTCACTACAAGTGTTGCAAGAGCTTCACCTTCAACATCTTCAGCGATGATTAATAGTGGACGACCTTGTTGTACCACTTGTTCTAATAATGGTAATACTTCTTGGATGTTTGTAATTTTTTTATCAGTAATTAAAATGTATGGGTTATCTAATACCGCTTCCATTTTATCTGTATCTGTTACCATGTAGTGTGATGCATAGCCACGGTCGAATTGCATACCTTCAACTACATCAAGTTCAGTTGTGAAGCCTTTAGACTCTTCAATTGTAATAACACCATCGTTACCCACACGTTCCATTGCTTCTGCAATTAATTGCCCTACTTCATCATCAGCAGCAGAGATTGCCGCAACTTGTGCGATTTCTTCTTTGTTGCTTACTGGGCGAGAAATAGCGTGTAATTCTGTAAGGGCTGCTGCAACTGCTTTGTCGATCCCTTTACGAATGCCTACAGGGTTTGCACCAGCTGTTACGTTTTTCAAGCCTTCACGAATAATTGCTTGCGCTAATACTGTTGCAGTTGTTGTACCGTCACCAGCGATTTCGTTTGTTTTAGAAGCAACTTCTGCTACTAATTTTGCCCCCATGTTTTCGTACGGGTTTTCTAGTTCGATTTCTTTCGCAATTGTTACACCATCATTTGTAATAAGTGGTGAACCGAATTTTTTTTCTAAAACTACGTTACGACCTTTAGGCCCTAGAGTAATTTTTACTGCGTTTGCTAATTTATCTACACCTTGTAGCATTAATGAACGAGCGTCTTCTGAGAATTTAATATCTTTTGCCATTTGAATTTACCCTCCTGAAATGGAATATTCGTTAAGCTTCATCAATATATTTATAAAAATTTCGCCATACTGTCATTGCCATCTATTTTTTTGTTTATCTATGACAATCACTAAAGGCATTTACTTTAAAAGTATTAACTTATTCAATAATTGCAAGAATATCGCTTTCGCGTAAAATTAGGTATTCATTACTTTCATATTTAACTTCTGTACCAGAGTATTTTGAGAAAATAATGCGGTCGTCAACTTTTACGTCAAGCTCTACACGTTGCCCGTTCTCTAAAATACGACCCGTCCCAACTGCTACAACTTTACCTTCTTGCGGTTTTTCTTTTGCAGAGTCTGGCAGTACAATACCGAATGCAGATTTTTCTTCTACCTCGATTAGTTCGATTACAATACGATCTCCTAGTGGTCTTAACAAGTGAAACAACCTCCTATTAATTAATTATATACTTGAAAGTTTATTAGCACTCTATCTAGTCGAGTGCTAATACAATTATTATGATAATCAATCACACTTTTTTTTGCAAGTCAGAACTTCGAAAAATTTTGTTTTCTTTCCATATTCCTCTACAATAGAAAGGTAGCATAATGAATGGAAAGGATTTTGACTGTGAACAATTCTCAAAAAATAACTAAACATAAAAAAACAGCCCTTTATGTTTTACTGATCTATATCCTCATGCAAATATCAGGGATATTACTGGCAAAACCGTTTCACAAGATGGTCATGAGTACAACCGGTTTGCCTAGTGAGCAAGCTGCTCCGCTTACTCAAGGCTGGTATATCGCACTTAGCTTTGCCATTGCGTTAATTCTAAGCTTAATCCTAACATCTCGCGATAAAGCTTTTTGGAATATTTATAAAGGAAAGAAAGAAACTATACCACTGTCAATTATGTGGGGAATTATCGGTTTCTTCTTAGTTTTCTTCGGCCAAATGATTGGCGCAGCTATCGAAATGGCTGTATTCGGTATCCAAGGTGGATCGGAAAACACAGCTGATATTGTAGCTATTGCAAAAGGCGCTCCTATTGCGATATTAGCGATTGTCGTGTTTGGGCCAATATTAGAAGAATTCGTTTTCCGTCGTGTTATTTTCGGATCGCTTGTCCAAACAACGAATTTCTGGATAGCCGGTATAATAAGCGCCATTTTCTTTGCCCTTATTCATTTCGACTTCACACATATCTTGCTTTATACAATTTGCGGATTGATTTTTGCCTTCTTATATCACAAAACAAAACGCATTTGGACGTCCATTATCGCCCACGTTATGCTAAATGGTTTTGTGACGCTTGTACAATTGTATGCAGAACCATTGCAAAAGTTTCTTGAAGAACTAGAAAAAATGCAATAAAAATCAGTGGGAGTTTTTCTTCCCACTGATTTTTATTTAAAGTTAAGCTGACGAAAAAGCTCGATGCTACTAATTAGCATCGAGCTTCTATTATTATTGATTCAATTCTTCGATTTGACGTCTCTGCTGTTCAAGCGCCTCTTCAATCTGGCGTTTTTGCTCAGCCTCTTGTTCTTCCTTCATTCGCATTTCCTCTGATTTTAAGTATTTCTTATAGCCAATACGAGAAATCATAATGCTAATTTCATAAAGAACAAACAACGGTACTGAAACCATTAAGTGCGAAGCTAATTCAGGCGGTGCGATTAAAGCAGCACATACAAATAAACCAAAGTATGAGTACTTACGAATACGAATTAGTAACTCAGGAGATAAAATCCCAATACGCGAAAAGAACAGGACTACAATCGGCAATTGGAAAAGGAAACCAAAAGGTATTGTAAGTTTAAATAAAAACGAAAAATATTCATGTATTCCAATCGTTTGCTGAATTTCTAATTCATTTGATAAATTCATCATAAACTTTATGACGTAAGGGAATAGTAAAAAGTATGAAAAAGATAGCCCTGCTAAAAACAATATAAACGAATACGGTATATAGCTTAAGGTTGCTTTTCGTTCTACGTCCCTTAATCCTGGACTAATAAAAGCCCATAATTGATACATCAATACCGGAGAAGATAGGATAAATGCTATTAAAAAAACGACTTGGATATAAATTGCAAGTGGTGTTACTACATCAAATGCATGAAGCTCAATATTATAATTCGCCCCAGTAGATTGAAGGTATTTAACAAGCGGCTTCGCAACAAAAAAACCGCCAGCCATAGCGAGAACAAAGAAAACGGCAACAATGAAAAGCCGTTTTCTTAATTCTTCTATATGCTCAATGACAGTTAGATCTCTTGGATTCATTCCACAAACATCCTAACTTTACTTATCTAATTCTTTCTTTTTCTTGTCATCATCATCTTCGTCAGCTAATCCTCTAGTAGCATTTTTGAATTCACGTAATGTTGAACCAAATGCTTTACCAAGCTCTGGTAACTTCTTAGGACCAAAAATTAGTAATGCGACAATTCCGATAATAATGAGGCTCATAGGACCAATACCACCCATTAAAGCCACCTCCTCTTTATATCCATCATTTTAACGCATATTTCGCCATTTTGCTAACTAATAATATGTGAAAGTTTTTCGTCACTCTCTCATTTTATCTCATACTTTTATTGACAGAAACTGTGAGCTATACTAATTATTCCTTGGCATAATTGCTGCTGTCGCTTCGCTTTCGCGCAGAAAACATTTGCTGCTGTCGCTTCGCTTTCGGTACAAAAGACATTCGCTGAAAGAAATTAAATTATGTACGATTATCACTCTTCCTGATTACGAATTAAATAAATGAGTGCCTGCAATTCTACTGACAAATCGATTGTTAAAAGTTGCATTTTATCTGGTACAGTAATACGCTCTGGCGTAAAGTTTAAAATTCCTTTTGCGTTCATCGCCGCTAATCTATCAGCCATTTTCTGTGCAGAGCGTGGTGAAACTGTTAAAATTGCAAGCTCCGCTCCATATTCCGCATACTTTTCTTCCAATAAATCTGGATGAAAAACAGGAATATTACTAATCATCTTCCCTTCCTTTGGGGCCTTTGAGTCAAATGCCACAACGATATGAGTATTGTGATTTTTTTGAAAATTATATTTTAATAAAGCACTACCTAAATTCCCTACACCAACTAACGCTACTTTTGTCGCTTCATGTTGATCGAGCGTTTGACTAAAAAATTCCAAGAGATGTTGCACATCATAGCCATATCCCTTTTTCCCAAGAGCACCAAAATAAGAAAAATCACGGCGAATAGTTGCAGAATCAATTTTCATCGCTTCACTCAGTTCCTTCGACGAAATACGTTCCATGCCTTCTTGTGCAAAGTTTTGGATAAATCGATAGTAAAGAGGAAGTCTTTTCGTAGTGGCTTGTGGAATTTTTAATTCTTGTTTCAAACTCTTTCCTCCTTATAGAGTATCAAATCTATTTATGATACACACTTAATTAACTATTTCTAAGTTTATAATATTTACTGGAGGATTTCCCTTTAGTTAATGGCGCTTTTACGCCACTAACTAAAGAGAAATCGTCTCAATCTTACATGACAGCTTGGAATAAGTAAAGCATCGACATTGCAAGGCAATCGCTCATCTATTACACTAAGGAAGAATTGAGGTGTCAAGAATGATTGTTTTACAGGTCAATCAACTATATAAATCCTTCCTTGCAGATGAAATTTTAAGTGGCGTAAAATTAGAGGTTCAACATCGTGATCGTGTTGCATTAGTAGGTCGTAACGGTGCTGGTAAGTCTACTTTACTTAAAATAATTGCTGGTCAACTGTCATATGACTCTGGCGATATTATTATCCCTAAAGGTATACAAATTGGATATTTGGAGCAGCATGCTGGTTTAAACTCAACATTGTCGATTTGGGATGAAATGATGACAATTTTTGAGCCGCTTATTACCCAAGAACGAGCAATCCGATCATTAGAACAACAAATGGCCGACCCTGCTGTTTATGAAAACCCTACTTTATATGCAAAAATAATGTCTGAATACGATCATTTGCAGCATAATTTTAAGGATGCAGGTGGCTATCAATATGAATCTGATACACGTTCTGTGCTTCATGGCATGCAGTTCTATCCTAATGATTACGAAAAGCCAATTAGCTCACTATCAGGAGGACAACGAACTCGGTTAGCGCTTGCTAAGCTTTTGTTAAGTAAACCTGACCTATTAATACTCGATGAACCTACTAACCATTTAGATATTGAAACCCTCTCTTGGTTGGAATCATATTTAAAAGGCTATGAAGGGGCTATTCTAATTGTTTCCCATGACCGCTACTTCTTAGACCAAGTTGTGTCTATTATCTACGAAGTCTCTCGTCATCGCGTCACAAAATATACAGGCAATTATAGTGCCTATTTAGATGAAAAAGCTAAAAATTATGAGCGTGATTTGAAGCAATATGAACGTCAACAAGATGAGAAAGCCAAGCTTGAGGAATTTATTCAAAAAAACATTGCTCGTGCTTCTACTACTAAAATGGCACAAAGTCGTCGTAAAATGCTTGAACGAACAGAATGGATGGAATCCCCTGATGGTGATGAAAAATCAGCAAGCTTCGGTTTTACAATTGAGCGCCAAAGTGGTAATGATGTATTGTCTGTTGATGACTTAGCGATAGGTTATGGTGATAAGAAAATATCAAGCGGCATTACATTACGCACTTTCCGAGAAGACCGTATTGCACTTGTTGGACCTAATGGTGTTGGTAAATCAACTTTATTAAAAACCATAGTCAAAGATTTACTACCACTCTCTGGAGAGATTCGCTATGGTACAAATGTTCAAATTGGTTATTATGACCAAGAGCAGGCCAAGCTATCGAGCAATAAAAGTGTGCTAAAAGAGCTATGGGATGAATGGCCTTTAATGAATGAAAAAGATATTCGCACAGTGCTAGGCCGTTTCTTATTCAGTGGAGATGATGTAGATAAAATCGTGTCATCATTATCTGGTGGAGAAAAGGCTAGACTTGCATTAGCTAAATTGATGATGCAAAAGGCAAATTTCTTAATTCTCGATGAGCCTACCAATCACTTAGACTTAGATAGTAAAGAGATACTGGAAAACGCACTGATCGATTATCCTGGAACGCTCTTATTTGTATCGCATGACCGATATTTCATCAATCGAATTACTACTAAAGTAATCGAACTATCCGGCGATGGTTCCTTTGAGTACTTAGGTGACTATGATTATTATCTTGAAAAGAAACAAGAACTATTAGAAATTGCACAAATGAAGGCTGCTGCTCAACCGCAAGTACACGCTGATGTACCTGAAAAGATCTCTACCTCTAAAATTGATAAAGAGGCTAAAAAACGGGAGCGCCAAATTAGACGCACGCTTGAGGAACTAGAGGGAAAAATGCAGCAAGTAAATCTTGAAATAGCTCGCTTAGAAGAAGCTCTTTGCCATCCCGAGATTTTCACAGACCACGAAAAAATCACACAACTTCAAGAGGAATTATCAACTGCTAAGGAACAGTATGAGTTATTCGAAATGGAATGGCTTGAGCTAAGTGAAGAACTTGAAAATATTATTGTATAACATACCTCTTGAGATGGGATAAAACTTGTAAAGCCATGTGCCTTGTCGCATGGCTTTTTACTTTACTCGCGTTGATTTTTCATATATATTGGTCAAGTGCTATTTTTCGACAAAAAATGCCCACAACTTTATACACACTTTAAATCTAGTAATACCAACATATCAACAGACTTATCCACATTGTCCACAATTCAAAAATATTTTATTCACATCATTTTGTACAAAATAGGCTACTATATATTGAATAATCACAAGTTATGCACAAGTTATCAACACTTTGTGCATAAGTACGGATGTTCGCTGTTTTATTTCTACCTTACCTGTGGATAATTTTCTGAAAAATTTGTCAACTGATCGGATTCAAATTTTCTTATAGACACTGTTTTCTCAACAATTTTTTCACAAAAGCAAAAGAGGTATTTTAGAATCAAATCTAAAACACCTCTTTTTCTATAATCAATTATGCCTCAGCATAATTACGTCCGAAATCGCCTGAAAGAAGTTATACCCAGGATTTTAACTCCATTCCAGGACGACCGTTCATTGATAAATTGCCTCGAATACCCGCTTCAAACATAGGTGTTGCTGCTGCCCCTATCATGGCGGCATTATCTGTACACAGCTTTAATGGCGGCACGAAAAATGGTATATTTTCTTCAGCAAATACCATCTCAAGTGATGTACGCAAACCCTTATTTGCCGCTACACCACCCGCTGCAATAACCTGTTTCACTTTATATTCGCGAGCTGCCCGTAATGTTTTCGCTGTTAATACTTCAACTACGCTATCCTGGAACCCTTTGGCAACGGCAGTCGGACAAATTTCTTCACCGCGTTGGTCCATATTATGCTTATAATTAATAACCGCTGATTTCAAGCCGCTAAAACTAAAATCATAAGAATCTTCCTCTAACCACACTCTTGGGAAGGATACAGCCTCATCTCCCTCATGTGCTAATTTATCAATTCGTGGACCACCTGGATATGGTAAGTTTAAAACACGCGCAACCTTATCATAAGCTTCACCAGCTGCATCATCTCTCGTCTCACCGATGACTTCAAAAGAGCCATGTTCTTTCATATAAACTAACTCTGTATGGCCACCTGATACAACAAGTGCTAACAATGGGAATTCCATTGGCTGCACGAGTGCATTAGCATATATATGTCCAGCTATATGATGTACACCTACAATCGGTAAATTATTAGCAAATGCAAAGGCCTTTGCGGCATTAATCCCAATTAATAGTGCACCTACAAGACCAGGACCCTCTGTAACTGCCACAGCATCTAAATCAGCCGGCTTCATATTTGCCTGCGCTAATGCTTCTTCTATAACTACTGTAATTTGCTCAACATGATGACGAGATGCAATTTCAGGTACAACCCCACCAAATCGTTTATGACTTTCTATTTGAGATGCAACTACATTTGAAACAATTTCAGAACCATTTCGAATAATCGCCGCTGCTGTTTCATCACAGCTCGATTCTATTGCTAATATCATTCGATCTTCCATCATAAATTCACCCACATGACAAGGGCATCCTCCCCGTTATCTGTATAATAGCCTTTACGTATACCGCCATCTTGGAAATCAAGCTTTCGATAAAGATTTTGGGCAACTGTATTTGTTACTCGTACCTCTAAACTCATGACTTCCATAGTATGCTCCCTAGCAATACGCATTGCCTCTCGCATTAATCCTTCACCAATGCCGCGACCACGAGCAGCCTCTATAACGGCAACGTTCGTAATTTGCGCTGCGTCTATAACCATCCACATTCCACAAAAACCGATAATGTTATTATATTCATCTATAGCTAGCACATAATGTGCATACTGATTTTCATGCACTTCATAATAAAAAGAATCTAACGTCCATGGTGTAGGAAATGTAGCAAGCTCAATTTCATACACTACTGGGACATCTTCAGATACCATTTTACGATATGTTACATTACTACTCATGCGCCTTCTCCTTTTGTTCCTTCAGCCAATTCGCCTCCGCCTCGGCAATACGTTTATATTGCGGGACAAAATGATGAACTGCATCCACACTTGGTAGCTCCAGTTTCGTCGCTAATCGAATTGTTTCACTTGCCCTTGGTAAGTCATTACTAAATGGTGTACGCTGCGCATAATCACCTAGTACCTCTACGATTTTATGCCAAAAAACATCTACATCGGCTCCAACAAATAAAACCGGTGCCTCTAAAGCCTGTAAACGCTCTAACAAGCCATCTATATGATCGTGATAATCTTCAATAATTGTTTCAAGCTCACAACCTTTATAAACGGCCGTATAGACATTACCTCTTCGCGCATCAAAAATAGGACAAATAAACCCATCATATAGTGCTGCATTTGCGGCCAATGACTTTAAGCTAGATATTCCAACTAAAGGCTTTTTCAATGTCCATGCTAATGTTTTAGCAAGCGTCACACCTATTCGTACACCGGTATAAGAACCAGGTCCTTCTGATACAGCAATCGCATCCAACTCGCTTGGCTTTATGCCAGCCTTTTCTAGCACTTCTTCAATGGCTGGCATAGCACCTGCTGAATGCGTTAATTTTATATTTTGTACAATCTCCGCGATCACTTTCCCATCTTTTATTACAGCAATAGAAAGTGGTGCATTCGCTGTTTCAATCCCTAACCAAATCATTTCATTAGCTCCTCACATAATGCCTCATATCGCATTCCAAGTGGTGTTAATACAAATCGTCGTTGATTTTCTCCGATTCGGTAAATTTCTATTCCAAGACGCTCCTGAGGTAAATCCTGTTCAATCAAATGAGCCCACTCGACAACTGACACCGCATCACCATAAAATAGTTCGTCCCATCCAAGATCCTCATCGCTTTCTGCTAAACGATAAACATCTAAATGATTAAATGGTAAACGCCCCTCATATTGCTTTACAATCGTAAATGTCGGGCTATTGACTGTTCTCGTCACGCCAAGCCCCTTCGCTAATGCTTTCGTAAATGTCGTCTTACCAGCGCCCAAATCACCCTCTAATGTAATTGTATCCTGGGCTTCTAGTAAGCTTGCTAGCTTCAACGCAAAATTCTCAGTATCATCAAGTGAATTCATTATTTTTTCATACATCATCTCTTTTTCCTCTCCTAGCTCCATTACTACTAGTTTACCGAAACAAGCGTAAATGTTCAAAACATCCAATGGATTTCAAAAAAACAATTACACCTTGGCGTAATTGTTGCAGCTTGTCGACAAAAAATTATAATTTATTGTGTATTAAATAAAGAGATTTTCACTCCAAGCTGATGTCCATCATGGGGTGAGTCCTAAAACTTATGCAAACTAGCATTCGTCATTAGCCTGAAACAATTAAGCCTGGGCTAAATTGTCGGTGGCGATACTAATCTATGTGCCAAATAAAAATAAAACACGCTTATAAAAAACGTGCTTATTTTTTATGCTCCTTTACCTCACTAACCTTTTTATCAACCAATTTATCATCTTTAAATCGTACTATATAGGTTTTTGTCATAAGTATTTCATCATTCCAGCGGTATTGATCTTTTTTTATCATGTCCCCTGCTCCACCTGCAATTTTTACTACTTCCATATATGACATGCCTTCTTTTAATTTTTCAAATTCGGCTTCGTTCATATTTTTCTGCCAGTGGTACGCATTGGACTCCTCTATGTCTAAAATAGGATCTCCACAGCCTGCTAGTATTACAATAGCACCTATGAGTAAGCTTATATTCAGACGTTTTATGTAAAAATAATTTCGCATGCTAAACACCTCCAAATTCCTTCACACGAGAAGAATCGATAAAAATAGTCACCCTTATTAACAGCAAGTAGTTTATCTGTACCAAAACGTAACGTCGGGTACAAGAAAAATTCAGGGAAAACAAAAAAGGTTAGATGGGGATTAATCGCCCGTAAAACCTGAATATCTTTATGTTTACTGCTCTGCTTGTTTTCTCAAGCGGTATGGCAACTAACTGCAAGCCTTCTCAGTTTGTTGACACATACAGCCTAGGACCTTTGCTAACGAGTTTTTCGATATGAGTGTTGGGGCATTCCGGCGGATGTCAGAATCGGAAAGGGGTTAATAAAGGATGTTAGCCTAAAATCATCGCATCCATGCGATAACGGCTAACTGACCTGCTTCGGTGCTGCTGCCGCTACGCTATCACTGCGCTTTCGCACAAAAAAAATTTGCAGGCCTAAGCACAAAGCCGAATCTGGACGCATTGTTTATCTGTAACGAAAGCAAAGCGTCAGCTACATTGTTTATCTGTAGCAAAAGCGAAGCGTCAGCTACAATTGTGCCGAGGCATAATTACTTTAAAAATCTATGGATACCCCAACAAATATTATAGAACCAATTTCATCGATATCCACTAATTCCCTTATATTAACAATAAAAAAAGTTCTTATGATTTAAAAGCATCATAAGAACTATATTATCGTTTATAATGGCGGTCCCGACCGGGATCGAACCGGCGATCTCCTGCGTGACAGGCAGGCATGTTAACCGCTACACCACGGGACCTCTTTAAGACATTTATAAATATATCATAGGGAAATAACATATGCAATACTTTTTTATATTTTTTCATTTTTATATTCTCGTAGTCTTTGAGATAATGCTAATGCTTCAATCCGTAAGAAGTAGCATAGAAAAAGAGCAACGAGTATTTTGTGGTTGCTCTTTTCATTGTTTCATTGTCATCAGCTTTAGCTTCATTTCAATAATAATTACGTTAATAAAAAAACAGCCAGCACTCAGCTGACTGTCTACCTTGCCTAGCGACGTCCTACTCTCACAGGGGGAAGCCCCCAACTACCATCGGCGCTAAAGAGCTTAACTTCCGTGTTCGGTATGGGAACGGGTGTGA
>NZ_JBGCCF010000045.1:0-29515 GCF_041262385.1 Lysinibacillus sp. RC46
TAGTGTTTTGATTCTTGCATTAAAGTATATTGTTTTACTGCATAAGACAAAGTTGTATTATAGAGTGTACGGGCAATTTCAAAACGTTTTAATAGGATATCCTTTTGCCATGTATCTACAAGTAACTTGAGTTCTATAATAAAACAATCTTTCTTCCCTTTCGTCATTACCCGTCACCCCTTTCTTTTTTGATTATTCACAATATACAATATAAACGTATGTTCTAAAAAGAAAAATGCACTTCATTCCTCCCACCTCTGAAGAAGTGGGCTTCCTGAAGCTCACTTCTGTGATTTTTCTTGATTTTGATGACATAAACGTAAAACATAATTTAGATCCATATCTTCATGTAAATGTTGCGGTGTCCAAGGGATATAGATGTGTGGCTTTACGCCTGTATCATTGTAATGATAGTTTTCATGCATTTTTGAAAGGCTATAAACAAATTCATAATCATCAAAATCAACGGTTACTACATTAAAGAAGTCCATAATTCCCATTGTAGGGCGTCCAACTACGGTAACTTTTGGTGACTTCTTAACATTTTGAACAAATGTATCACCCGAACTTCCACAGGTTACATCTGTAAGGACATAGACATTTTTAGGGTTTGACTGACCTTGAATTGTATAATCCAATTCTTCTGGAACTGCCACCAATCCTTTCGAGTAATTTGTTTCAAACTTCGTAATTTCTTCTTGAATCCATTTTTGCATTTCACTGTCTAGTTCTTGTGTTAAATACGCTTTCAACTCTTTTATCCATAGAAGACAATTTCGGTCCGTATAGTTTGTATACATCATTTCATCTTCATGAAATAGGCTTTTAAATTTTAATTCCCTATCAAATACATAATTGAGGATTGGGAAATAAAAAAGGTCGTTCCCACCATAGTTCACTCGTACATCAATAATTAAATTATGTGACTTATTTAATTCGCTTTCATGATTGTTCAATAAGTCCTGAATGGGTTGAGCTTGTGAAAAATCCGCTATTTTTAGATACACTGTTTTGTTATCCAACTTTTTAAAGACGTAACTCGGTACATATGGAGACCGTTCATATGTGGCTAATGGTAAAAGAAATTTATCATCATCTCGATTTACTAATACTCGTTTTGCTTGTCGTAATCCTACATTCCAATATTGTCTTTCTGGTACAGGATCCTCTAAAATTTTCGAATAGAGCATTTCAAATTCTTCGATCGTTAAGCCGTCAATCTCAAGTATTGCATCACCTATTTGTAATCGAGTTTCATTTGTCACCTCTGTAACATATAAAGCATTTTGATAGCGTCGTACTTTAAATCCTCTATTTGGGATTACTGCCTTTTTCGCATTAAATGATAAATGTCCATCTTTAAAATCGAGTAAATAGGACTGTATCGTTTCAACAAAATCTTTATCCGTCATATCTTCGGTAATGAGATAGTTTTCGGGACGGTTAATATGCTTTTTATCCAAATAACCCGCATAATCTGTTTTCATTATTTGAATTACTTCGTCGAAGATTTGTGTTTTACTGTGCATCGTATCATTCCATTCCTTTAAATTTGAATGTAAACGCAAAAACAAATAAAAAATCCCTCTGAAAATAGCTTCAGAAGGATTAGTAAATAAATTTATTGTGTACAAAATAAGCCTACAAAGAGGTAAGCATTATAAAAGTATAATAAATGGACAGACTAATCCTATTTTTTATTTGAAAATGCATATACATTTTACGTATAAAAATAGAATTATTTGCTCATTGTCCATTCATCATCCCTTCAAATTTAGTACATTAATAGTAACATTGTATTTCTGAAAATTCAAATTCATCCGCTTATCGAGGCTAGGTGGCTGTTTCATCTTAGGAATGAATATAAAATAAATAAAACATAGCTAATGACAATCTATACAATTTTAGCCAACGGATCTATTATTCCTTGTTGACTAGATGCCAAAAATAATATTTTTAATTACTAGGCTCTATTAAATTTCAATGTTGATTTTTAATTGTTAATGGTTCCCTCAAAAAAATGTGGATTTACTAAGGATGCTCGAATTCATCCGTCTGGTCCAAATGTTTTGTTTTTATATGCAGGATCTTTACTTTTTAAATTCCTATTTTTTTGTTACGGTGAATATACTGTGGAGGTGTTAAGACTATTGGATAGGAGAGAAAAGATCATCATGAACCAATCGATACGCGTCCTTATTTCTGGGGCAAGTATTACCGGCCCTGCGCTCGCTTACTGGCTTCATCACTACGGCTTCGACGTGACGGTAATAGAACGTGCTCCCGCATTGCGCTCAGGTGGATACGGGGTTGATATACGTGGTACAGCCATTACGATGCTTAGGCGGATGGGGATACTCGATCAAGTCCGTGCAGCTGACACACAAATGACAGGTGTTTACTTTGTGAACAGCAAAGGTAAGATTGAAGGTAAAATAAGTGAAGCAAGTCTAGCGAACCAGCAGGGTCTGGACATCGAAATCATGCGCGACGATCTTAGTAGCATTTTATATGATTTAACCAAGGATAACATCAAATACATTTGGGGAGATTCGATTACCGCTATACATGAAACTGAAGCTGGTGCAGAAGTACAATTTATTCATAGCAATCCACAGACATTTGACCTGGTCATTGGTGCGGACGGGCTTCATTCTAATGTGAGGTCTTTGACTTTTGGAGACGAAGAACAGTTTAAACGTACGCTTGGCTGTTATATCTCGATTTTTACCATGGAGAATTACCTCAACCTCGACCACCGTCAATTGTTTTATTCAACGCCAGGCAAAACTGTTGGTATGTATAGTGCCCGTGACAATACTGAGGCAAAAGGTATGTTAATATTCCAATCGGAGGCATTGAAGTACGACCGATATGATGAAGAGTCTCAAAAGAAACTTGTAGAAAATGCCTTCGAAGACCAGATGGGCTGGGAAACTTCGCATATACTTAAAACCATGAAAGAAGCGCCAGACTTTTATTTTGATGAGATTTGCCAGATTCACATGCCAACGTGGGCAAAGGGTCGAATTGCCTTGGTAGGTGATGCGGCATATTGCCCATCACCCCTATCAGGGCAAGGTACTAGTCTAGCACTTGTCGGAGCGTATGTATTAGCTGGAGAACTTAAAGCCAGGAATGGTGATTATTCCCGTGCCTTTGTAGCTTACGAACAAGAGATGAGAAAGTTTGTTGAGAAAAATCAAAAAATAGGGCTAATGGCTGCTGGTAGCATGGTTGAAAAATCAAACTTAAAAATCTTTCTGCGTAATTTAATATTACGAGTACCTTTCCTTTTGGTCATGCAGTTTAAGTTAATTTCAAAAATGGTTGTTAAAGCTGCCAACGGGATTGAATTAAAAGATTATTGATATGGATATTTAAGAGAAGAGTTTTAGCTAACCGTTAATTTCTAAACTACTAGTAACTATACAAAACCCGAACAATTTTTTGTTTGCTCAACTATGGAGCAATACAGGTAGAAAGTGATTAAACTAGTTTTAAAACCGAAACAAAAATTCAGCTGGACGAAAATTCATTTTGACCAATTTTTTTCAAAATGGATTCTTGTCCATATGATTATTTTATCTTCATATAGTAGTTAAACCTGTTCTTTTTTTAGTTCTGGCGTTTTTTTTTTCGACAATACAGTAGAGATGAGTGCGTTATTCTTACAATGCAAAAACAACCGTCATTTTATACGGTTGTTATGAATTGCTATTTACTTACTTTAATAATAGTACCTTGATTGATTCTTAATAAGTCTTGAACATTTATTTTAACTAATGAGTTTTCAGAACCGCCACCAGTATATATGTAATCCATACTTGTTACTTTGGGGTCAACTAAAAACTTTGCTTGAAAACCAAAAGAAGGGACTCCACCTGGTGGAAAACCTGTATGTTCAATAATTTCATTTCCGTTAGCAAGTCTTGGTTTTTCTATGTTTAATGATTTGGCAACACGAGTTGTACTAGCTCTATTGTTTCCTTTTACAATAGCAACTATTAATTCATTATTTGAATCAATCATGCAAATATTTTTTACAAAATCGTCTTCCGAACCATTAACTGCTTCAGCAGCCTCTTTTACAGAGTGGCATGATTGATTAAATACGAAGTGCTCAGCTTTTACATTATTAGAGTCTAAAAAAACTTTAACCTTATTTTCATATGAATTCATAAAGTTCTCCTTTTAATATTCTTATTTGTGTAAATATTAGCACAATAATGCAAGTTTTAATACCACTACTACTGAGCAATGTGAGGAAAATAATAAATAAGGTAATCCACTTCATATTACGAGTATCCAAGAATTTATGAGAAAGTATATTTTGCTTCTTGGTGAAAAGCTGAACGAGTAGAGAAGGGCATAAATTCGATGCTTATTCAAAATACATTAGCAGGAAGGTGGAGTTTATTAACTTAATAAAAAAGTGATTTTATAGGGTGAAAACCCGATAGGTGAAGACAACTAATCACTTTATCCCTGTAGGATAAGACTTTTGCAGCCACCTGGCATCGATGTTTAATCGAGGCTAGGTGGCTGTTTCATTTCAGGAATGGATACAAAATAAATAAAACATAGTTGACTTATTGGTTTTATGTGTTTAAAATCGTAGTAATTGTTCGAATATATCGAATGATGAACTAATAGGAGGAGGGTTAAGGAATGACTATTGAAACACTGACAAAAGAGTTGACTGGTTTATTTGAAGAGATAGTAGAAAATCGTCGCTTTTTACATCAAAACCCGGAGCTTTCTTTTCAAGAAGAAAAAACATCTCGCTATATCGTGGATACATTAAAAAGTTATGGAATCTCCGTTCGGGAAAACGTTGGTGATAAAGGTGTCGTCGGAATTATTCAAGGTAAAGAGCCGGGAAAAACGGTTGCATTTCGAGCAGACTTCGATGCATTACCGATCGAGGATCAAAAAGAAGTTACATATAAATCTACAGTGCCTGGCGTTATGCATGCCTGTGGACATGATGGGCATACAGCTGCCTTACTCGCAGTGGCAAAGGTTCTTCAAAAGCATAAGGACAGTATTCATGGAACAGCTAAATTTATTTTCCAACCAGCAGAAGAAAAGCCACCAGGTGGGGCGAAATTTATGATTGAAGATGGGGTTTTAGATGATGTAGATTATGTGTTCGGAGCACATTTAGCGACAGACCTTCCTGTTGGTAAGCTGTCAACTGCCTCAGGGGCAATAATGGCCTCGGTTGATGCTTTTACGATTAAAATTTTCGGTAAAGGCGGACACGGAGCTCGACCACATGAAACGAAAGATTCCATTATTGCGGCAACACATTTAGTCCAACATCTACAACAAATTGTTAGTCGTCGTATTAACCCAACAGAAGCGGCAGTTGTTACAGTAGGAAGTATTCATGCTGGAAATGCCTTCAATGTTATTGCAGACTCTGCTGTTTTAGAAGGAACCGTTCGTGCATTAAATAAAGATGTTCGTGCGCAAATTGAAAAGGAAATTCGAGCAATTTTAGAAGGGTTAAAGATTACTAATTACATAGAGTTTGAATTAGATTACCTTCATGGTTATCCAGTACTTGTTAATCCAGTAGAAGAAGCTGCACTTGTGGAGCAATTCATTAAAGAGCAATTTGGAGAGAGTGCTTTTATGCAGAAAGATCCGGTGTTAGGAGCGGAAGATTTTGCTTACTATTTACAAGAAAAACCCGGAAATTTCTTTTATGTAGGCGCCCATAATGAAGATCCAAATACACAATATCCTCACCATCATCCAAAATTTGATTTTGATGAACGAGCACTACTAAATACAGGGGAAGTGTTCCTGAAAATTGCAAGTCATTTTTTGATCGATTAATCTCTAAAAATATGTGATTAACTTAGTGGCAAATTTATCAGGAGGAATAATACATTGATTGTCTTTAAACATATCGTAAAAGAATTTTATCAAAAGAAAAAGAAAATAGTCGCTTTAAATGATGTTTCTCTTGAAGTTCAGAAAGGAGATATATTCGGGATCATTGGCTATAGTGGAGCGGGTAAAAGTACATTAATTCGGATGGTAAATGGCTTAGAAGATCCGACTTCTGGGCAAATCATCGTAGACGGCAAGGATATTCAAGCGTTAAGTTCGAATGAGAAAATTTTAAATAAGAAAAAGATTAGTATGATTTTTCAACATTTTAATTTACTTGAGTCAAAAAATGTTTTTGACAATGTCGCTTTGCCATTAAAGCTACGGAATGAAAGTAAAGAAGACATCGATCGAAAAGTGAAGGAAATGCTTTCATTTGTTGGGCTAGAAGATAAAGATAAAAATTATCCGAACCAACTTTCTGGAGGTCAGAAACAACGCGTTGGAATTGCGCGTGCACTGGTCACAAATCCTGAAATTTTATTATGCGATGAGGCAACCTCTGCACTCGATCCTAAAACGACGAAATCAATTTTAGCATTGTTAAAACGTGTCAATGAACAGTTTAATATAACCATTCTATTAATTACACATGAGATGGAAGTTATTCGCGACCTATGTAATAAAGTAGCTGTGATGGAAAATGGTCAATTAGTTGAGACTGGAAATGTTATTCAAGTGTTCGGTCAGCCGAGCCAACCGACTACTAAAGATTTTGTAGAAACGGTTATTCCGAATAAAATTCCACAAGATCTACTGGATTTTTATCAAAAAAATCAACAAACGTATACGTTATTACGACTAAAGTTTTTAGGAGAAAATACGGCTAGTTCGTTATTATATCAACTAAATAAACGTTTCAATCATGTAGAAAGCAATATTGTCTTAGCCAATGTTACGGAACTTGAGGGAACTACTTTAGGCATCTTTACGATCGCTTTTTCTGCAAATGAGCCAATCATTCAAGAAATTAAAGCATTTATTAAAGAATTTAATGTCATCGTAGAGGATGTGAAAATATGAATCGGATTTCCCCTGATATTATTTGGCAAGCCATGACCGAAACCCTTTATATGGTTTCTGTATCGCTATTAATCGGAACGTTATTAGGGTTACCCCTTGCACTATTTTTAGTACTGACAAGGCCAAATGGCATTAAAGAAAATAAAATTGTTTATTTCATCTTAAATTCAATGATTAATATTATTCGTTCATTACCGTTTATTATTTTGCTTGTAGCCATCGTACCGTTCACACGCTTAATTGTTGGGAAAACATATGGTACGGAGGCGGCGATAGTTCCGCTCATTATTTATATTGCTCCATTTATTGCACGATTAGTGGAGACATCTCTATTAGAAGTGAATCCGGGAATTATCGAATTAGCAAAATCATTAGGCGCAAAGCCATTACAAATTGTACGACATTTTTTAATTCCTGAAGCACTTGCTTCTATTATATTAACGCTAACAACCGCAACGATTGGCTTGATTGGCGCAACTGCGATGGCTGGTACGGTTGGGGGCGGTGGTATAGGGAATTTAGCCATATCATACGGTTATCAACGTTTTAATACATTTGTCATTATTTTAACTGTCGTTATTTTAATTATTATTGTGCAACTTATCCAATCACTCGGCAGTTATTTAGCTAAAAAAATTAGACATCAATAAAAAAGGGGTCTTTATAATGAAAAAGTATATTTCAGCATTTCTATTATTATCGCTTGCTGTTTTATTGGTGGCTTGTGGAAATTCGGACTCGAGCTCATCAGATGACAAGAAAACAATTAAAGTCGGCACGTCACCTGGACCTTATAGTGAATTATTTTTAAAAGCCATTAAGCCAATTCTTGAAGATAAAGGATTTAAAGTAGAAGACACAGAATTTACAGATTTACGACAAGCAGATGTTGCATTAGCTGATGGTGGCATAGATTTAAACGTGGACCAACATACAGCATATATGAACAACTTCAATAAGGAAAGTGGCTCATCTCTTGTTGCGTTAACAGCTGTTCCAACAGTGCCAGCGGCTTTATTTCCTGGTAAAAAGAAATCATTAGATGACGTTAAAAAGGGCGACGTAATTGGCATTCCACAAGATCCATCAAATGCAGCTCGTGCCTATGCAATTTTACAAAAAGCAGGTTGGATAAAAATTAAAGAGGGCGTAGATCCTATTCAAGCAACAGCACAAGATATCGTTGAAAATAAATACGAGTTGGAAATTAAAGAAATGGAATCGGCTCAAATTCCACGTACATTAGAAGACTTGGATTTTGGTGTAATCCCAGGAAGTATCGTATATTCTTCAGGAATTGATGCGAAAAATGCCATATTGCAAGAAGATGTTGTGAAAAATTACGAATTAGTAGCCGTAGTAAATGAAAAAAATAAAGATAGCGAATGGGCAAAAGCAGTAAAAGAAGCCTATAATTCTCCTGAGTTAAAAAAATACATGGATGAAAATAACAAAGATAACTATTGGTTCATTCCTAAAAATGATTAATGCTAGGGGTAAATCTTTATGCTATAAATGATTTATCTACTAAGAGGAATCTATTTTGATTGATTATGGTCAAAATGGATTCTTCTTTTTTGTTTTTAGATAAACAAAATTAAAGTTTGTTTACACATTGATGAATTTACCGTATATTGTTTATTAAATAGTAAACACAGAGGGGTTTTGTTTATGAGTAAAAGTGATTTGACAATAGAGGAATTATCGAGGGGATATGTAAACACAGGTGATACATATGAATGTATATTTTGTAATGAAATATTTGATGCCTAAGAAGTATTCCAAATAGATAATCGATTTTTTACGGCTAGAAAAGCTATACAACACCATATTGAGAATGAACATATCTCTGTGTTCGAAGCGCTACTTCAATTAGATAAGAAGTATACAGGGTTATCTGATATCCAAACCGAATTGCTGAAGCTATTTGCAACAGGGGCGCCAGATAAAGACATTATTAATAGCACTTCTGCAAATAGCATTTCAACAATTCGACAGCATCGATTTAAATTGAAAGAAAAAGAAAAACAAGCAAAAGTTTTTCTGGCAATCATGCAGGCTTTAGAAACAACAAAAGTATACGAACCAATTCATAAGGGGGCGACACAGGTGGATGAACGTTATGCGATTACAGTAGATGAGAAAGAAAAAGTACTAGCGACGTATTTTAAAAATGGCTTAGAAGGTCCTATTGAAAGTTTCCCAAGTAAGGAAAAACGAAAGATAATTTTACTGCAACACATTACAACGAAGTTTGAGGTAGGGCGTAAATATAATGAAAAGGAAGTAAATGAGATATTAAAGCCTATTTATAGTGATTATGTATCAATAAGAAGATACTTAATTGAATATGGTTTCCTAGATCGAAGTGATGATTGCACTACGTATTGGGTGAAATAAGTTTAAAATGAATAAGCATAGGGAATTTTAAGTACCTAAATATTTCTATAAATCACATTAGTTGTTACTAATTTTTATATTAACTATACTTACGTCGTAGTCATATAGAAAGGGTGATTGGATGAGTAAGAACTTTATTATATTTGGAGCAAGCCAAGGATTAGGTGATGCATTTGTAAAGGGTTTACCAACAAAAGGGGATACAGTATGGGTGGTGTCACGCACACGACCAAGTAGTTTAGATATAAATGATGGCGTAAATCGTAAATGGCTGACTATTGATTTATCTAGTCAACAACATATTCCTGCTTTAAAAGAAGCTTTAAAAGGCGTTGCTATTGATGTATTAATTTACAATGTTGGAGTATGGGAAAAGCGCGGTTTTGAATATGATTATACGTTTGATAACGATGAAATTGGGGATATTGCAAACTTAATTAATATTAATTTAACTTCCACAATTACATATATTCAGGCGCTATTACCTAATTTAAGACAGGCGGAAAATGGAAAAGTGATTTTGATAGGATCGACAGCAGGTTTAGATCATACGAATAATGCGCAAGTTTCGTTTGTGACATCTAAGTTTGGCTTACGAGGCATTACAAATGCTTTACGCGAGCATGTGAGAAAAGATAAGATCACTGTAACGTGTATTAATCCAGGAGAACTTGCTGCTGAAGTACCTTTTGAAGAAGGGGCTGAAAAGGCAATTAAGTTGTATGAAGGGACACGTATTCCTGTACAAGATATTGTAGCCATTGTCCAATGTGTGATTAATTTATCACCAGTTTCATGTGTGAAGGAAATAAATATTCCTGCTATTACAGATATAAATGTATAATTCAGTAAAAAAAGGCTCGCATGTTGAACGATTCTGTTCAACATGTGAGCTTTTTAAAATGGTATCTATTTCACAATTATTTTCTTTGAGTTTTACATATCAATATAATTTATAATCCCATTTCGATTTATTGAATAAAAGTTGCAGCACGGAGTTCTTCTGTTCTGATTGAGTCTTGAATGATAGGAGCTCGTAATGTTGTTTAGTACGAGGATTACTACTTACGACGTGCAAACGCAACTCATTTGATTGTAAATGAGTTCGAGCAAAATTCTTTGCCTACTGCAATAATTTGCTTCTATATTCGGAATGAAATATAACATTCTCTAGCATTGGTTTATATTCTAATAAATTTTACTTCTTTCAGCAATAAATGATCACGATTAGCTTTCATTTTTATCGCTTTTCTCTTGAATTAGAATTTCTAATTCAAGAATATTACTATTAGTAAAAATGCCGCTTGAGAGCTCTCTTACATAGATAGGGATATTTTTCTTGTCGATAATGGATAATATTTGCTTCTCAATTTCATCATCATTTGCACCTAAAATAAATATAGAATTATATTTACCTTCAATCATGAGGAAATCAGCCTTATGTTCTGTTTTTATACACATATGATATTCATCTTCTTCAAAAACATAAATAACATCATTATAAAAAAATTGCGTTGATAATTGTAATGTTAAAAAATCTTTGGCTGATAAAGTTTCATTCGTTTTTAAAGTGATTATTTTTTCTAAATGACTTTCTTTTAAGTATTTTGTGGAATTTACTTTTTTATTTGTAATAGTTACATAATGGTGATCAATTGCCTTTTTAATCTTTTGTAATTTGTTTATTTCGTCTGAAAGTTCTTTTGATTTTTCTCTTAATAAACTCAAATAATCATTTTTTTCATACGAAGTTAAAACCTCTTTAATTTGTGCGATTGAAAGATTTAAGTTTCTCAACATTAATATTTGAGCAAGTTGATAAATTTCCTTAAGAGAATATTTTCGATATCTATTATTATCTGTGTAGGATGGAAATAAGAGCCCTTTTTCTTCGTAATATCGTATTTGATGATGACTGATATCAAATATTTTAGCTAATTGATTTATTGTAATTGTTTCATCCATAATATCCCTCTTCTCTAGATAAATATAAACTCTAGGGCTAGCCTAATGTCAAACGATAAACCTAAGATAAAGCCTTAAACAGTTATCACTGATAATCAAAGAAATGGATGGGATATAAGAATATGCAGGTATAAATCCCATGTGATAAAGCAAAAGGATTTGCTCGGTGTGGGTTTTAGCATCATTCTACCAATGGATAATTGGGCAAATGAATTGAGAGGTGTACACAAAAAAGTTTGTTTGACATTAGGTCAACCCTATAGTTTATAGTGATGATGTATTAAGTAGAAACGCAAAAAAAATGCATAGGTTTCTGATAAATAATGGTTTCATCAATATTTTAGTAGATATAAAAAGTCTGCAATATCTATAAAAAGATATCCCAATCGTGTACTTAAGGAGGAACATTTATGATCAAACAGTTACAATCTAAACGTATTGAAGGGTTAGATTTCGCTAGAGCCTTGGCTATGTTTGGAATGCTGATAGTTAACTTTAAAATTATTATGGGAGCGGCAGGGAGAGGGTCGGATTGGCTTATATGGTTTACTGGACTTTTCGAAGGAAGAGCGTCTGCTACTTTTGTTACGCTGGCAGGTATCGGAGTTGCTTTGATGACAAGAAAAGCTAGAAATGGCGGTGACCTTTCTACAATTAAAGAAAATAAGGTGAAATTATGGAAACGTTCCGCTTTTCTTTTTATTCTAGGTTTACTTTTATATATTGCAGATTGGACTGGGGATATCCTTCATTATTATGGCGTTTATATGCTGATTGCATCCTTTCTTATCGTAGCTTCTACAAAGTTCATGATCATCATATCTAGTCTTTTTTTAATCACCACGCAAGTCTTACAAGTAACAATGAATTATTTGAAAGGATGGCATCCAGATCAACCATTTATGGAATATCTTGATTTTTGGACGATTGAAGGTTTTCTAAGAAATCTTTTGTTTAATGGGTATCATCCAGTATTCCCTTGGATTTGTTTCTTTTTACTTGGAATGATCCTTGGCAGACTTGATTTATCGAAGAAAGCTGTAAGAAACAAAATGTTGTTTATTTCTATAATTCTACTCATAACAATAGAGGTACTTTCAAAAATATTGATGCAACTATCTCTGTCAGTATTAGATGGTAAAAGTGCCGAATTCTTGTTTCAAACTGGACCAATTCCACCAAACATATTATATATGTTATCAAATTCCGCTTCAGCGATAATTGTCATCGTTGCCTCTATTTATATTGTAGAAAATTTTTCTAGTCATTGGTTGACCAAATCACTTATTAAAACAGGACAGTTAACATTAACTCACTATGTAAGTCATGTATTTATCGGTGTCGGCATATTAACTTTATTAAATAGATTAGAAAACCAAACGTTAGCATTTTCATTCGTATTTACATTATTGTTTTTCGTAGCGAGTATTTTATTTTCTGTTTTATGGAGCAGAAAATTTAAAAGGGGACCCATTGAATGGGTTATGAGAAAAATAACAAAATAATATTTTGGTAGAAGAAATAGTTTTTGTTAAATATGAGGATAGTATAAAAGCGCGTTCCTGTAACAAGCAGGAACGCTTTTATACAAAAGAAGAAGGGTTTAGCGGGAAATATTCAATCTAATAACCAATCGTACGATTCATCGGCAAAACTCTGAAGGTAATTCATGAATAAGCCTGCATGATAGCCATCACAAACAGCGTGGTGCATTTGTAAAGAAACAGGAAGATAAATAGCATTTTCCTTCTGCGAAAATTTACCTGCAGTGATAATCGGTAAAAGGTAATTACCTCCATTATTAATGTTGAGATTAAAACCAGTAAATGAACACCATGGAATCATTGATATGTGAAAAATATTTTCTAGAATAGGGGATTTCGGAAATAAACTGATCTTACCGTTATATTTCTTTAAATCACTTTCGTAATTCTGATGGAACTGTTTAAAATTATCCGATGTTTCTGTCCAAATGCTCGAAAATGTCTCTGATTCCTCATTAAAAATCGTGTAACTTGGATTTAATTTTTCCCAATACCCTAATTCTCCTTGGCTATTAAAACACGTTCTAAATGCAATATTGGTATTGATAGCTTTTGTTACCATATATATGAATGTTGGATAAAACTTAAGATTATTATCTTTTATGTTTTTATACAGAATGCTAATATCTATTTCTGAAGTCATACTAAATGTTGTTTGTTGGGTAATATAATGCTCAAAATACTCTTGTCGATGCCAGCTCTTTCGATCAATTTTGTTGAAAATCATTTTTTTTTGCCTCCTAAATTTATTAATTTTATTTAGGAGGCTATTTTCACTGCTTTTTTCATAGATTTCACCCTCGTATATGATATTGTCTGATAAAAAATTATATCCACTTTTTTGTTACTCTCATACTATATTCTTATAATATAGTAAAGATGGCTTTCAAGGACAGCCACTAATTGAAAATTTATATTAACGGACAGTCCAATGCCATTTAATAGCATCTTTTTCAACGTTTTTAACAAAATCGTCTTTCCCGTCGCAATAGCAATCAATATCATTTGGATGCTGCATGGCAAGTTGGCTCTTTATTTCTCCATACTGCCTGCAAACTTCGGGATGCACTCGAAGGTAATCTCTAAATGCTAAATGTCTTTCTATTTCTTTAATGTTGCTATATTGAAAAGCATGAATTTGATGTGTGCGATGATCGCCACCTTTACGGAAATATCTTCTTCCAGTTATCCCGAATTCCCCCATAACTTCGTATCCAATCTCTTGAAATTGTTCAGAAAATGAATCCAATTTATGAATATCATTGACTACTAGTAAAATATCAATAATGGGTTTTGCTTTTAGACCTGGAACTGATGTGCTTCCAATATGAAAACTATTCACCAATTCTTCTTGAAGGATAGCCCTAACAGAACGTTCCTCTTTCTGATAGTCGCTGCTCCAATTGTGGTTAAAATCTACAACTTCTATAATCCTCATTAATACACCTCATTCTTGTTTTTATGTTACTTTACAAATTTTATGTATTATTACAGATTATAAAAAATCTAATGCGTTGTCAAAGATGTTGTTTGAAAATAAAGGATATTTTTATTTTCTCTACAAAGCAGGTGATTCGTTTTTTCATGGCGATGAAGAGTTTTGTAGCAACTCTTCATCCATTCTAAAGGGGAGGGAGGTAAGCAACGCTCAATCTTTATTTTGAGTTGCTTTAATTAATTCTAAATATTGAGAATCCCCTAAACCATATTGAGGGAAAAGATGCAGCAAGTTTCGAACGATTTCTCGGTGAGGAAGATTTTGATGTGTTTGAATGTATTTTGTTATTTCGTTATCAATTTGCAACAGTTCTAAATACAAATTGATTCCTTGATACAAAACAGGTATCAATTCTACATCTGGCATGCGGTGTTCCAATAATACTGCTTGGTATATATCATAATAGTTACCTAGTGTTATTTCCGTTTCTTTCACATCATATGTTTGCTCTCTCACCGCGTGATAGTAAACTGTTCCTTTAAATGATGTTTGTTCCAAATAAGCTAACACGGTTATTAAATTCATCTGACAAAACATATCTTCACCAAACCAAAGAACGATACATTGATATTTTTTTGAAAATAAGGTCTTTTCAAGTGGTGCAACTGTAATTGCTTCATATTCGGTTAGTGAGACTTGATGTCCCGTTGCTCGAATTTGTTTAAATGAGTCGCTAAAAATTGTTTTAACAGTGTCGTGTACACACATCGCTTCATTAAAAGGTGCGTAATCGCTTTTTCCCATTAATTGTTGAGAACTGAATTCTTCATACATCATTTGTCCATTTAAAATGTTCAATACTTCGTGATCAAAATGTTCATCCACATGCTTTTGTAAATCTTCAATTCTTAATTTTTTTGAAATGTCCATATAATAACCCCTCGCTTCATTCATAGTGAGTTTTACATATGTTTGCAATGGTTCAGGACACAAACGGAAGGCATTAGGACTAACTCCAAATATCCCCTTAAAAGCTCAAGAAAATGCTTCTTGGGACGAGTAGCCATGTTTGATCGCTATTTCAATGATCCTTTCGTCTGTTTCACTAAGACTGATTGAAGAAAGATAGGTTTTTCTAAGGGTCATATAACGTTTAATGCTAATGCCTGTTATTTGATGAAATTTAAAGGAACAGTAATAAGAAGAATATCCCATTGCTTCACTTAGTTTTATTAGGGAAAACCCCTCAAATAGATGCTCTTCAATCCAATCAATCATATCTTGAATCATATTGTTCATCATGCATCACTCCTATTATTAATTATAGTGAAGAATTAAAAGGGGTTTTGATATTCGTTGTGTAAAAATCGTTTACTAATAGCTCAAATCAATCAAACGGTGTTCTTTCTAGGTCTTGATTGAAAAACCTTTTTCTGCTATTAAAGATATTGTAGCATTCAGTAATACCTCTTTTGTTTTATTTCCTTTTTTCCTACCATCTATCATTAACGTACCTCCAAACCTATTGTTATTCAGTCCATTGATGAGGGTAAGTTAATGCAGGTGAGATAAGGATGATTTATATTAAAGTACTTCAGTATAAGGCGTTCTTCATAGAGTACGGACACAAATAGGAAAATTTATGAAATAAAAGGTAGATAAAAATCCAAAATGGTGATAGTATATCTTTATTCTTAAAAACAGAAGGGAGATTAGACTTTTATGCTAAAACTTATTATCGCAATTTAAATTCCAATGAATTTAATAGAAGGGCTGTTCTATAATTTAATTATAGGTCTATTTGTGATGCCCTTTTGCGATAACTAAGAGAAGCAATATAATGTCTAATCTATATAAGCAGATCAATAAATTTATGTAATCCAACTAAAGGCAAGCACTAGCTTTAGTTTGGTTAACTTTATTTTTTTGCGTATAAAAAGACTTTATGAGTTTATTATTCTCATAAAGTCTTTTTCTGTTTTTAGGAGGTGATAATTCCCATAATACATGTAATGTACCAAAGTGATTGAAACAAAAATTGGAGGGAATTTAAATGGGAAAATATGAATTAGTAAGTGATTATCGTAATAATGAAAGCTTGAAGGAGAGTTTTAATGCCTTAGCAATGAAAACATTCGAATTAGATTTTCGAGGCTGGTACAACCGAGGGTATTGGAATGATAAATATATACCGTATTCATTTGTTGATGAAGGTAAGGTTATTTCAAATGCTTCAGTTAATAAAATGTCAATAATTATAGATGGTAAAATGTACAAAGGGATTCAAATTGGTACAGTAATGACTGATGAAAATTATCGCAATAAAGGTTTAGCTAAGCAATTAATGCAGTACATTATGAAAGAATACGAAAATACTTATGATTTCATGTATCTTTTTGCGAATGATACTGTATTGGATTTTTACCCGAAGTTTGGCTTTACACGTCTAAATGAAAGTGAGTTTAGCTTAGACCTTGCAAATAGCTCACTTCAAATGAAGATGGATGCGAAAGTAAAACAGCTTACTATTGAAAATGATCTTGCATTACTTGAAAAGTTTGCGAAAAATCGCCATGTTAACTCAACTATTTTAGATGTTGAGCATAATGAAAGTTTATTAATGTTTTATTTCACATTAGTATTTCATGAAGCCATTTTCTATGTAGAAGATTTAGAAACGATTGTGCTAATGAATGAAGAAGAAGATACGCTGCATATTTACGATATCATTTCGTTAAATGCACCAAATGTTGAAGCTGTATTAGCAAGCATTGTGAAGAAAACAACGAAAAAAGTGGTATTTTATTTCACACCTGATTTTACAATCGAGGGCATGACAGCGACAATTATGCCAAATGATGATGATGCTTTATTCGTCTTAACGAAAAAGTCATTACTAGAGGATAACTTTATGTTCCCGTTAACATCACATTGTTAATTGCAAGGGAAAATCAGTAACTTTTAAGAATTTAAAAGTATTGCTAAACCATCGGCACCATTTACAGAGTTAAATGATTGATAGCCGGTTTTTAAATGAAAAATAGGAGAAAACCGATTTCGGTTTTCTCCTTATCTTTTCTGGAATACGTCTATAGTTGTTTTTTAGAAGCGGAAGAGCAAAATCATTTATTCCGTAAAATTGAGTCAACGCCTAACTATGTGATTTATAATTTTTGATAATGATTGAAGAGGTTCTCTATTTTTTCTTGGATAATTTGTTTCAATGATTCAGGTTTCACTGCTATAACATAATGACCATATCTCATAAAATAGTTGGCGATAAATTCCTCTTCTCCAGGATTAAAAAATCCCTTCACGACAGTTTTAGTACTAATTTCTATTTTTATAGAAGGATAATGTTCTTTATAAAAAATATCCTTTGCTTGTGCTAAAATCTCTACTTCAAAGCCAATCTTTTTCTCGGATTGATACATTTCTAATGAACGACTATTAAGTTCATCTATAGAAAAGTGAGAGGCGATATCCTGTTCTTCAATAAAGATTATTCTATCACATCTAAAAACTCTATATTTATGTGTATTGAACTCTATTCCAGTGGCATACCATTGACCAAACCTAGCAGAAATTTTGAAAAATTGAACATGGTAGCTTTTTTGCTCGTCATTTTTTAAATATTGAATCTTACAGGTGCTTTCATTAAGAATACTCCTTAAAATTTTATCTAAAAAACGACTAACATTTTTATGTTGATTTACTTCAAACTGCAAGACTTTTTTCATTTTGTGAATCTGCAGTATTTGATTGTTAGACAGACAGTTTTCAAACTTCTCATTTAGTTTATGAACACTTAAATGAAATGGTGTTGATTGATAAGATTCTAACGTTAGCATGGCAAAGTACAGAGCATACACTTCATCAATCGTAAAAATAATAGGGGATAATAATCTATTTTTTAAGATACCATAACGTCCGTATCTGCCGTGCTCCGAAAAAATAGGCATACCTAATTGTTCTAAAGAACTAATATCACGTAGAGCCGTACTTTTAGAAATATTGTATTTAGCCATTAAATCATTTAAATTAAAGTACTCTCGACTGTTTAAATATCTTATCATGTCATTTAATCTTTCTGATTTTTTCATAGAAATCTCCTTATCAATTTCGCCTTGGCGTAAGTGCGTCCGGATTTTGAATTGTGCCTGCACAATTCATTCCTTTCAAAATCCGTGACATCCGCCGGAGGCTTTATCTTCATTTAGTGCGTGGGTGAAAAGGAACCACATCCCACCACCTTCAGATGTGGGGGTTCTTCTGAATGAAGATAAAGGTGTCATGTTTTGATACCTTTACATCTTAAAATAAGGTCAAGGTAATATCAATTGATAAGATATCTACCTACAATCATTTTATTAAGGGAGATTGATACCATGAGTACAACACTAGAAGTAGCTATTTTCTTATCCATGAAAGGAAAAGCAAAAGAAGCGGTTGATTTTTACAAAAAACATTTTAACGCAGAGGAATTGTTACTCGTTACTTATGAAGATATGGCAAGACGTGACAGCTCGCTGCAGCTTACTGAAGAGAATAAACACTTTATTTCGCACTCCGTTTTAGCAATCGGTAAAACAAAGGTAATGCTGGCAGAAGATACAATGGATGTCACTGAAAAATATGTAGTAGGGAATAACACCTCATTGTGTATTCAAAGTGCGGATTTAGAAGAAATCGAACATTTTTACAAAAGCTCAACGACAGATAAGAGAGTGAGAATCATTGTTCCGTTATCAAATAATGTTTTTAGCAAAGCATACGGTATTATTGAAGATCCGTTTGGTATTCAAATACAATTAATGTTTGATGATAGGTTACATTAACAAAGGATATATTGTTTGTCGCTGCTCTTTTAACTAAATATGTACAGAAAAGCTGGGGATGTTTACCCAGCTTTTTTGATCTACGTAAAAATATTTTTTTATAAAGTCCCACTCCATATTTCAATAAAGTCGAAGATACAGTACCAAAAAAAGCCACCAACAATGGCAGCTTTTAAATACCGAATTGACTTTTAAAATTGAAAATCTCATCAACAGCTTTGTGATACCCACCTGATTTTTGGAAGGATTCTTTAATATTTGCAACAGCTTTATGGATGGAAGGGTTGTTTAACACATGATCGGCAGCTTCATTTAATTGACTTGCCATCAAGGTTTGCATTTGTAATTGAATACCTGCTCCGATGTTGGTAACTTGCTCTGCAATTATCGGTTGATCCGCACTTAGTGGAATTACGATTAGCGGAACCCCGTTATAGAGAGCTTCATTTGTGCTGTTCATTCCACCATGTGTGATAAATAATTTAGTGTGTTTTAGCAATTCGGATTGTGGAACATAATTTTTCACAATGAAGTTTTCAGGAATCTCTCCTAAATCACCAAGTTGGGTTTGCCCACCAATAGACATGACAACAGTATGCTCAGTATTCCCAAATGCCTTAAAACACAGCTTATAGAAATTGATGGCTTGATTTAAGACAGTACCGAGTGAAATATAAATGGTTTTTTTCCCTTTGATGGCAGTAAGGTCGAAGTCTTCCTGCGTTAATCGTGAAGAGATGGAAGGACCTACAAATTTATAGGTTTGGTCAAATGTTTCTCCAAAAGGTTGAAATTCCCTCGTTGTATAAACGATTGTCAGTGGCGCGGGATTACAAAAAACTTCAAATGGAGAATTGATTTCAACTTCATATTTTTCTTTAATTTTTGTTGTCAGTTGTTGAAAATCATCATTGATCTTTTTTAAAACTTCGGTTGGGACATTTTTTGAAAGATGTTCTAAAGTTTTATCAAATGATTGTTGAGTCTCAGCAAAAGATGTACATGAATTAATTGCCGGAAGCTTCAGGATTTTGGCAATTAGATGACCACAACCAAACATAGAATCGTGGATGATGTAATCAAAATGTTCTCCTTTAATCTGTTCAAGAACACTAGGTATGACGATATCTGCAGTAAGTAAAAGTCCATTGACCCTTTCGAGCAAATGATTTCTTCCACCTGAAATAAAGGCTTTTATAAATTTTTGACCGTCAAAGGTGCGCACAGTCGCTCCTGTCTTCTCAATTCGCTCCCGAAAAGCTTCTATCGTAAAGAATACGACCTCTTCTCCGCGCGAAATTAGCTCCTGTACAACACCAATAGTTGGATTGATATGTCCTTCTGATCCACCATTAATAAATAAAACACGTGCCAAGTCTACCACTCCTTCGGTAAAGATATTTTTAAGATTAATGGATACTGTCACATATCATTGCTTAACTATGGTAAAGCACCATGAGATCTTTTATCAAGTATCAGCATTTATCTATTTTAGGTGGACAGCTTACTTGGGCTTTTACATATTAGAGTGTAGCAAATCAATTTATATGAAGACGTTGTGTTAAAGTATCTCTGGTTTTGAAGAATATCGCAAAAAAAGTCAAAAATTATTAATTCTTATTCGTTATGATTATAAGTGAAGAGGAGGTGAAATACCGTTGAAAAATGACTGGCTAATTCAAAAAACAATAAATTGGATTGAATCACATTTACATGAGCGAATTTCCGCCAATGATATTGATGCAGTGAGCGGATTTTCAAGATATCATTTTCACAGGGTTTTTCAAACCTCTGTTGGAATGTCTGTCACGGAATATATTCGAATGAGGCGACTTGCAAATGCTGCAGTTATACTTCTTCATACGGATGAAAGAATTATAGATATCGCGTTCTATTATCAATTTGAGTCACAAGAATCCTTTACACGAGCATTCAAAAAACTATATGGTTTGCCACCAGGGCAATACAGAAAAGTAATGAGAGCTATGAGAAAAAACAAGGAGGAATCAATAATGGAAGAGAAAATTAAAGGCTGGTTTATTAGTGGGAGTCATCCATATAATTATGAAATAGGAATAGATCAGGAAACTGTACATCAAGGAAAAGCATCGGGATATTTAAAATCAAAAACTGTTCAGGAACCAGATGAATTTGCAACAATGATGCAACAATTTAAGGCAAATGAATTTAGAAATAAAAGAGTTAAACTTTCGGGGTTTATTAAAACTGAAAATGTTAAACAATTCTCAGGACTTTGGATGAGAGTAGATACTGCATCGGAGGATATCCTGCAGTTTGATAATATGAGTGATAGACCAATCACTGGTACAAATAGTTGGAATCGATATTCTATAGTTCTGGATGTACCAGAAAATAGTGCAATAATATCATTCGGTATTTTACTGACAGGAAAAGGGGAAGTTTGGCTGGATGGACTTAGTTTTGAGGTGGTTGATAAAGATACCCCTACAACCCACATTAGTTTTGAAAACCATCTTTTAGAGGAACCGACAAATCTATCATTTGAAGAATAAAGGATTTTTGGAATTTATTTTTTGAAATCTAAAATATCTTCTATATGTTCTCGTTGAAGATAATATTTGTTTATTTTAGACTCAAATTAATAGTTACAATCCACAGAAAACTTAAGATTATCGATCTAACTTAAAACATCAGCCATTTAAGTTAATAGACCAAACCATTGGTGATCATCCGGAATTTACTTTACAAACAAATTGATGTAAAAATGGATAGCCAGTCCACTTTAGTCTCTAGCAGGTGGGAGATTAACTACCGCTCAATTGGTGGTGACAATAATCAGTAGGAGATGAAGAAAACCCCCACTGATTAAAATTTTACTTTATTATGGTAAGAAAATAACTGGACTGATAGCAGGAGCGCTGCAAGATCATTATGAGTCCCTACTAGCCCAGATTACCAGTCCCCGATTAGTTTACTAGAATTAGATGAAGGAACAATGGAAAGAAAAACAAAAAGATTAGATAATAATAGGGTAAATATGGTATTTTTAAATATAGTTTCAATTAAAGGGGGGATAAGTATGTTTTCACAAACGATAACTGACTATTGGAAATTGCAATTTTTAAACGGGGAAGTTATCTACAACGATAAAGTCTTTACGGTCACCATCAACCCTGACCTGAGCGAAGACAGTCGGCTCATGGTGCTAGAAACTACTGACGAACGGTTTTTGGCAGTCTTGACGCCTGAAATGGCCGAAAAGTTAGACCTTTCAAAAGGACAAGAAATGTCGGAGCTGATCTTCCGCCAGAAATTAAATGAAGCAGGAGTCACAATGCATGGTGCAGATTATCTTTTTTATTTTTCAGAAGCAGAAAAGAACAACTTGTTGCAAGAAGACCTGGAAGGTACATTGCGCCAATTAACAGAACGAGATGATGCAATTTTCTCAGAGTTCGAGTCTTCCGCTACTGAACAAGACTTAGATGATGCTTATGTCGAGTTGGATCACTGGGCGGTATTCGGCTCTTTTGAGCAAGATCGCTTGGTCTGTGCTTCCAGCATGTATCCTTGGGAAGAAAATGTGCAAATTGCGGATCTCGGTGTACTGACTCTATCACCTTTTAGAGGAAAAGGTCATGCTCGCAAAGTGGTACGTTCAATCTGCAAGTACGCATATGAGCAGGGATACGAACCGCAGTATAGATGCCAGCTCGATAACGAAGCTTCAACAGTCTTAGCTAAAGCAGCTGGCTTGACGGTGCTTGGTAAGTGGGATGTAATTTCCCCAAACTGCACTGTCGGAAAGTCCGAGTAGATACGCTCGTTCTTACAATTAAATTAAAAACCGATTTTTCCTAGCATAGAAAAAATCGGTTTTTAATTTAAGAAATCCTTTCGCCTAAACGAAATTCTGATCCATATAAACAGTCGTCATCTACTAATTTACGAACATATGGCATTCATCTATTTAATAAAAAATAATGGTATTATATGGGTCTAGATAAAATAAAGAATTTGCAATAATAAGGAGAATAAAATGTACACAATTGGGCAAGTAGCTAATTTTTTAGGTGTATCTAGAGATACCTTGAAATTTTATGAGGAAAAGGAATTAGTAAAGCCGAAGCAAAATATTGAGAATGGGTATAGAAAATATAATCATTTTGATATTTATGATATTACAACAGTAAATTTTTACAGAGAAATTGATATTGAAATTAAAAAAATCCAGGAATTAAGAAAAAGTAAGAGTATTGATGGAATTCAATCATTATTAGAAGAAAAAGAACAAGAGGTTTTACTGGAAATAGAATATAAAAAACTTCTATTGAAAAAGATTCAAATAGTAAAAGAAGATTGTAAGAAAATCAAACAATTCTTAGGAAAGTACATAGTTAAGGAAATGAAACCTTTAGCAATAAAGGGAGAAATAGAACATTTTACAGCGTATGAAGAATATGACACTTTAAAAAAGAATGCAGAGAGCTTAAAAAAAGCAGTTACGCTCACATCTTTAAGAAGAGTCATCAACTTCAATGAAGAAGGTATTATAGAAGATAAGTTTATTATTGTAAGAAAAGTGGAAGATCCTGATGGAGAAATAGACGGTGAAACCTTATCTCATCCAAAATGTATTTATACAATTATTGAAGATGGAAGATGGTCAACTGGCGGAAAAAATATTGATCAACACGTGGAAGCGAGTTTAAGAAACATAGCATTAGAAAAAGGGTATGAACTTTTGGGACAAGTTTATATAAACCTATTACTGACCACTTATGAAGACGGACTTGAACGTGTATTTCTAGAGATTTATGCACCTATCAAGTGAAACTTATTATTTCCTCTCTTTGCTGAAGAGGCATACCTTATTCAACTAATTTCATCAAGGGAGAGCCCTTTATTTAGGGGTTCTTCCTTTTATTTGAATATAATGCTTGCGAAATTAAAAGTCATAGTGTACTATTTAACTAGTACACTATGACACGAAGTGTATATGAGGTGGAGCCTATTTTAGATCGAATCATTTTATTGCAAAATGGTTCGTTCACTGCACATGAGGAAGTAGAGACGCTTCGAGAAGAAAGCGTATTATAAGAAAGGGTGAAATTAATGACAAGATGGATTGAAAAGGAGATTAGTATGAAAAAATTTACTTTATATCTATTAATGGCGTTCACTATTGTATTGATGTATGCTTGTTCACACGAAACAATGCCTAACGAAGAAAGCAATAAAGAAAGTAAGGAAAAATCTATTAGCAATATTACTGTTAAAATTCCAGATGATATATTTGTTTCTAATAAAAAGAATGAAACTATTAGTGAAGACGAAATGAAAGCAAGTTTAAAAAAGTATATGGATTATAGTCATGTGATAGATAAAGAAATGGAAAAGATTGTTTATCTTTATGAGGATGCTACTGAAACCGATCAGGAAAAACTACATAAATTAATAGCTGAAGGGAAAAAGAATGATGCGAATTTCAATGATTTTATAAGTAATAATAGTATCCCAGATGATTATAAAGAACCTTCAAAGACAATCTATGAATTTGTTTCATCAATCAGGGAAACTTTAACACAATTTGAAGAAGAAATTGTTGGAGCGGTTGAAAATGGTAGCTTGACAGATATAACAGATTTTGCTTCAGAGCATTTTACGAAAGCGAACGGAAGGCAGCAACAAAAAATCGAAAAATTTTTGGACGAGAAAAATATTAACACTACATATTTCGATGAATAGAAAGAATATATGTAATTGCCCTTCAAAACTTTGAAGGGTATTTTTTATCTTTTCTTACGCTGAATTTTATGGTGGTAAAAGTATTGACCTGTGAGCAACCCCTAGGTTTAAGCTAAAGGTATTCGTAAAAGCCTTAATATTTTTACGGAAATTTAGTTCGAAGCAGGGAATATACATGAATAGAGAAAAGAAACTAAAAAAACCAGTAGCGAGTTTTATTGTACTAACCAATATCATTTTTTTGCCACTTTTTTGTCTTGTAGGAGCCATCAGCATGTTGGGATTTCCTAAATGGATTTTTGATGTCATGCTCTGTATATCAGCTTGGTCCTCAACCTTTGCTTTTGCAATATTATTTAAAAAAATCTATCCTGGGCAAAGTTTTATGCAATTTGTAAAAGATAAATTCAAGAATAAACTTAAGTTTTCTGTGATTTTTATTGCAAGTATGATTCAAGCATTCATATTTTTGATGATTTTGTTTATAGTATCTAATACTAGTGAAGTAGACTCTGTTTTTACTGTTTCTTCATGGGGAATGCTGATTTATTTCTTTTTTAAAAACCTTCTTTCTGGGCCACTAGGAGAAGAACTAGGGTGGAGAGGTTTCGCTCAAATGGAGCTTCAAAAGAAGCATTCGCCATTAAAAGCTTCAATCATCATAGGTTTTTGGTGGGGGCTGTGGCATCTGCCTATATGGTTTACTACAGGGTATATGGGCATTGATTTAATCAAATATATTCTACTCTTTATGATTGCAATCATGTCTACTAAGATCGTCATGACAGCATTTCATAATTTAAATCAAAATTTAATCGTCCCAATCATTATCCACCAATTATTTAATTTCTTTCTGGGCTTAATAAACGGGAAATTAATTGATTTACTCATGTATAACGCCATTTTTTACTTCGTTGCAGCCGTTTTAATCATTATTATTAATCCAAAGAACGTATTGTATGGAAAGGAAGAAATAACAGAAAAAGTGTACCTAAAATCATCATCGTATTCAAATTAAGGATGATCACCTACATGGGGTCGATTTATATTTTGGTTTAGAATTTACATGTCTTCCTCATAACCAATTTCACTAGCGTGACCGATCATTGGAGAAGAAATACTGAAGGTAAGAACAATAATACTTAATACAGTAAAGAACTTTTTAAATATGCGAATCCTCCTAATTATTTTTTTAGATTGAGTGTGAGTATTCATCATGTACCTTATATGATACAGTTAAATTATCAATAAACAAGGAGAATAGTAAAAGTGTACTTATTTTTGTTAACTGTAGTTTATTGTTTAGTAACGAGGGTTTTGAATATATCTTTTGAACTTTCCTTGGGAATTTATTTGATAGGATTGGGATTGGTTAAGGGATTCTTTACTGATGAATTAAAGGATGTTTTCAATCTAAAAAGGGCCAAGTATTTGTATGAAGAAAGAGGATTTAAAAATTCTACAATGGAATTATTATCTTTAATTTTGATTTTCATTAATTCCTATTTAATCGATTATGAGCCTTTTTCCCTTTTTGAATTTGTTTATATGTTTTTTCTCATAGCGTTTGTATATCGGTTTATATTTTGGGGTATTATACAGGCGATATGGGAGAGAAAAAAATAGGTTTATGATTTGTATGGAATATTCAATCAATAGAGATTGATAGTTAAATGGGGTAGCATATGCTACCCCTATTTTTATTTTATTTTCGGTTGAAAGTGAACTTGCTGTAGAAGAAAAAACGTGGCAATTGTCAACGGTAAATGTCTGACTGGAGCGATAGCGAAAGGAATTTAAGGAGTTGACAATTTCGCTGCACCCGAACCCTCTTGGCTCTAAATCGAATGCATTCGATTCCTGCCTACCGGCGAGGGAATCCCCTCAAAAGTGAGGAGGTTGGGGGAGGTTTTTTTATGCTATCCAAGTGATGTTTCTTTACTTTCTAAATGGGTAGCAGTTGTACAGTGTAACTGAGAAAAAGTGCGGGAGTTCGATTCAAAAAAGCTGTATAAATAAAGCTTATTTATAATTGGTCGGAGGATTTAGTATCGCCACAAATGGTCATGAGCTTTCTACTCCGACATTGAATGAACTACAAAGAAAAGACATTACTATCATTACTGAACCTATTCAAAATCTTCGTGGTGAGGATGGTTATTTAAACAAAATCGTGTTTAGTTCAGGGCTTGAAATAGAAAGAGTTGGCGGTTTTATAGTCCCTAACTTTGTGCGTCCCAATCAATTTGCAGAGCAGCTCGGTTGTCATTTAAATGGAAATGGTAGCATGATGGTGAGAGACAGGCCGTACGTCACAGGAAAATGTTTATGCAGCGGGGGAGACAGCTAAATTAGGCTAGTCTTCATTAATCGTCGCTGCTGCTGAAGGATATAAAGCAGCGATGGCAGTTGTTTTCGATAGTACAATTTAAAAATTTTTTAACTTAATTACGGATATTAAAAGTCCTTAATGTGTGATAAAGGGGAAGAGTAGGGTCTAATTATAATAATAAGCATATTATAACTTCAAGATTTTTATTTTTACAAGGGAGGAAAAGAAGGATGTCAATTGTTCATGTAACGACAATGAAAGAATTAGGTGAACACTTAAAAACTAAAAAGATGGTGTTAATAAACTTTTGGGCTGAATGGTGTGGCCCATGTAAAATGTTCGCAGGGGTACTTAAAGAACTTAATGAGGAATTCAGTGGTAAGGTGAAAATTATAAAGGTGAATGTTGAAAAAAGCCCAGATATTGCAGCGGAATATAAGGTAATGGGAATTCCACATTCTCGATTGATTGTTCATAATAAATTACGTGAACCAATTGTTGGATATGTGCCTTTTGAAAAACTGAAGCAAATGATCGGAGTATGATTCGATAAACAGCTGATAGACCATTTTGGATGAACATCAAAAAAATGAATGTACAGCAAGTTCCGAAAAAGCTCTATGGTCTACCGTTTGTATACAAAATTACGTGGTGAATGTTTCACTATCATAATCATCAAGCCAGACAAGCAAATAAGATTAATCCTGTTGCTTGTTTGACTTGATTGCTAAATATAATGAAAAACTAATTGCAATGAACATAATCGTAGAAAATATGATCGAGAACGTGTCTGTATAGTAGACGGATGTAATCAATAGGATAAGAGAACAAATGATCATGACAACTCGTAGTAATATATCTGTTTTTTTACTTGGATTAAAAAAATCTTGAAGAATAGCAAATAAATAAGATACTCCGAAAAATATAAAATATTCATAAACAAAAATAGGTTTCACAAAATCTGGAATTCCGAAATAAACTAATTCAAAAATAATAATGAGTGGTGGTATATATTTTATATATTTGCTAAAGGAATTCCTCAAAATATCACTCCTTTTTTTGTAATTAGAATAACATATATTGTGAAAAATAAATAATTCGATGGAGCAGATGACCGCGCGATTCTGTGCCTTTTAAAAAATGCAAAATAGCTTTTACTAGCGTGTATTAAGCCTTTTCGAATTTCGGGAAGATTACACTTGTAACATTAGAAGTACCATCATGAAAATGGTAGACCGTTGATACATAAACGTATGTAGTGGGATGTTAGTCAAATATGATTTTTTCAATCTGTTTAATTATATACCAGCTCGTGTTATAATGAGGAACTTAAGGTAATTTAGACTTTTCCTTATAACTGAACGGATGCCAAGAAAGCCTCCGCGTAGAGATAAAATATAGAGGTGTTAGAGATTGAATAAAAAATGGACGATTGAAAAAATTAAAGAATTTATTGAGAATAATTCGGAAAGTAAGTTACTAACGACGGAATATCACGGTTTTTCTCAAAAGTTATTATTAAAATGTGCGTGTGGTAGTGAATTTGAAAAAACATTTACAAAGTTTAAAAATAAACATCAACGTAAATGTGACGTCTGCCAACCACCAAAAGAATCACGCTAATCAAACGAAGTGTTTAAATGAACTAGCTAATTAAAAAAGTTCAATGTTTACAGCTACAAAGAATATTTTAAAAGTGAGTAGGAGAACAAACATGATAGAGATCAAAACATCTCCATTAAGTGATGGAGAATTCAATAGAGGGGTATTTGCAACATGTGATATCCAAAAAGGAGAGCTTTTACACGAAGCACCTGTCATTTCTTATCCAAACGAACAGCATCAATACATTGAGCAAACCTTACTCGCTGATTATGCTTTTGAGTATGGGATCGGTCAATCCGCTATCCTGCTTGGTTATGGAATGTTGTTTAACCATTCTTATGAACCAAATGCAACTTATGAGATAAATTTTAAAAATCGCACTTTTGACTTTTTTGCTTACACAGATATAAAAGCCGGAGATGAAATTCTAATCAATTATAATGGCGACGTTGATGACAAAGATCCACTATGGTTTGATCAGGAATAAAAAGGATTTAAAATAAATCAGGGCGTTGATCCAACAAGGATTGACGCTCTTTTTTGACGTTATTTATGAGGTATGTTTGCTTCTACTGTACAACGTGATTCAAGTGGTGTGTGGGCATTATTGTCCAATGAGGTGATTGGAGTTTCTACAGGACGGATTGTAATATTAAGTGCAACACCTAGAAGTCAATATAAAGGAAGCCCATAACGACCTCGTGTAGAATGTAGTTACCACACAAACATTCAA
>NZ_JBGCCF010000046.1:0-27929 GCF_041262385.1 Lysinibacillus sp. RC46
CACACCCGTTCCCATACCGAACACGGAAGTTAAGCTCTTTAGCGCCGATGGTAGTTGGGGGCTTCCCCCTGTGAGAGTAGGACGTCGCTAGGCAATGTAAACAGTCAGCTGAGTGCTGACTGTTTTTTTATAAAAAACCTTAATAATTTATCAATAATTCAACAAAACTTGCCTAAAATAAGACAGAGCTTAACGATCATTTATTCTAAATGTAGAAGAAATTAAAAAAGGCTATATTTTTCTCAGTGAAAAAAGGGCGAAAAGACTATCAGAGTTACTACCTTGAAAAATCTGAATTGTCTTTCTTTTATAAGTTTCTTGACAGTAGCTTAGCACGTTGTTAATCTTACAATTAATATTCTTTTAACTATAGGAGGACGTTACGAAAATGTGGGAAACTAAATTTGCCAAAGAAGGTTTAACTTTTGATGATGTATTATTAGTACCAGCGCATTCAGAAGTATTACCGAAAGATGTTGATTTATCAGTTCAACTAACACCGAAGATTAAATTAAATATTCCAATGATCAGCGCAGGCATGGATACAGTTACAGAGTCTAAAATGGCAATTGCTATGGCACGTCAAGGTGGTATCGGTATTATCCATAAGAACATGTCGATTGATGAGCAAGCTGAGCAAGTAGAAAAAGTAAAACGTTCTGAAAATGGTGTTATTACAAACCCATTTTTCTTAACTCCGACTCACCAAGTTTTCGATGCTGAGCATTTAATGGGTAAATACCGAATTTCTGGTGTACCAATTGTTGATAGTATGGAAAACCAAAAACTAGTAGGGATCATTACAAACCGCGACTTACGTTTCATTTCTGACTATTCTTTAAAAATTGAAGATGTTATGACAAAAGAAGATTTAATTACAGCTCCTGTTGGAACGACTCTAGAGGATGCTGAAAAGATTCTTCAACAATATAAAATCGAAAAGTTACCAATTGTAGATGAAGAAGGTAAATTAACTGGACTAATTACAATTAAGGATATTGAGAAGGTAATTGAGTTCCCTAACGCTGCAAAAGACATACATGGTCGTTTATTAGTAGGAGCAGCCGTTGGTGTTTCAAAAGATACAATGATACGTATTGAAAAGCTTGTTGAAGCACAAGTAGACATCGTAGTAATCGATACAGCTCACGGTCATTCTGAGGGTGTATTACAAACAATTCGCTCTATCCGTGAAGCTTATCCTGAGCTTGAAATTATCGCTGGTAACGTGGCAACAGCTGAAGGTGCACGCGCATTATTTGGGGCAGGTGCAGATGTAGTGAAAGTTGGTATTGGGCCTGGATCTATTTGTACTACTCGTGTCGTAGCTGGTGTAGGTGTACCACAAATTACAGCTGTTTACGATTGTGCAACAGTAGCTCGTGAGCTTGGTAAAACAATTATTGCTGATGGAGGCATTAAATACTCTGGAGATATCGTAAAAGCTCTTGCAGCAGGTGGTAACGTTGTAATGCTTGGTTCACTTCTTGCAGGTACTTCTGAATCTCCTGGTGAAACTGAAATCTTCCAAGGTCGTCGCTTCAAAGTATACCGTGGTATGGGTTCAATTGGAGCTATGGAAAAAGGTTCAAAAGATCGATACTTCCAAGAAGATGCGAAAAAATTAGTACCAGAGGGTATTGAAGGTCGTCTTCCATACAAAGGACCACTAGCAGATACAATTTATCAACTAATCGGTGGTATTCGTGCAGGTATGGGCTATTGCGGTTCAGCTAACCTTGAGTTCTTACGTGAAAATGCTCAATTTGTTCGTATGACAGGTGCAGGTCTACGTGAATCACATCCACATGATGTACAAATCACAAAAGAATCACCAAACTATTCGATGTAATATATTACTAGCAACTTTTATGCTTTCGAATCGTCTACAAAGATGACACGAGAGCATTTTTTTATGATATAGAGTGCGCACGGAAGTTACTATATATGATAAAATGTCGAGGACAAGATTATTTTTTGGAGGGCTTTAAAGGTGAAAAAGACAATGAACACTGTCATTCGCTTACTCCTAATTCCTGTTTTGTTATTTAGTGTTTTAGCAGGTATTCCGGCGAAGGCAAATGCAGAAACAGATTTAGGACTACATGTGGATGCTGCAATTTTAATTGACGCAGATTCAGGAAAAATTTTATATGAACAAAATGCAGATACTTCACTAGGTATTGCAAGTATGACAAAAATGATGACTGAATACCTGTTATTGGATGCAATTGATGCAGGTACAGTTAAGTGGGATCAGGAATATCACGTAACTGATTATACGTATAAAATGTCTCAAAACCGTGCATTAAGTAACGTACCATTGCGTAGAGATGGAACTTACAAAATTAAAGAATTATATGAGGCAATGGCAATTTACTCTGCAAATGCTGCTACAGTCGCTATAGCAGAAACAATTGCGGGTACTGAAACTGAGTTTCTAAAGCTAATGAATAAAAAGGCAGAAGAGCTTGGTCTTAAAGGCTATAAATTCGTAAACTCTACTGGTCTTAACAATGCAGATTTATTTGGTATGCAGCCAGCTGGTACTGGACCAAATGATGAAAACGTAATGCCTGCTAAATCTGTAGCTAAATTAGCATATCATTTACTAAAAGATCATCCAGACGTATTAAAAACGTCTAAAATTGCAGAAAAGAAGTTCCGTGAAGGTACAGATGATAGCATCGACATGATAAACTGGAACTATATGTTGCCGGAATTAGCGTACAAATATGAAGGCGTTGACGGATTAAAAACAGGTACAACAGACTTTGCGGGTCATTGCTTTACAGGTACAGCAGAGCGCAATGGTACACGTTTAATTTCTGTAGTTATGAAGGCTGTGGGAGAGGATCCAAAAAAAGCGCGCTTCGATGAAACAGCTAAATTGTTTAACTATGGTTTCTCACAATTCTCGAAACAAGAAATTATTCCTGCGAACTATAAGTTTAAAGATCAAGAAACAGTAAAAGTTACGAAAGGTAAAGAAAACAAAGTAGCGATTGCTGTTAAAGAACCAGTTTCATTTATGGTCAAGTCATCTGAGAAAGATTTATATAAACCTAAACTAGTTTTAGATAAAAAGAGTCTTGAAGCAGAGGTTAAGAAGGGTACCGTTGTCGGAAAGTTAGTTCTTGAACGCTCAGAAGGCACAGATTACGGTTTTATTGACGGTAAGGACCTTAAAGCTGATGTTGTCACTACAGAGGCTGTAGAGCGTGCTGGTGGCATCTCATTATTCTTCCAAGGTGTTGGTAGCTTCTTCGGGAACTTATGGAATGGTATTACTGACTTTGTTGATGGCTTATTTTAACAATTAATGTATAAAGAACATGTAGGTGTTTTAAAACATCTACATGTTCTTTTTCACATTTTTACGCTTTACTGCATACGCTATTAGGCGAAAGGATGTGGCTAAATGTGTGGCATTACAGGATGGGCTAGCTTTCAAAAGGATTTAAGAACAAGTAATGAAATTCTAAAGTTAATGACGCAAACGTTAAATAAACGAGGGCCAGATGATGAAAATATTTGGTGTAGTGAGCATATTGCATTTGGCCATCGTCGGCTAGCCGTCATAGATTTAATCGGTGGGAAGCAACCGATGAAAAAAGTACACGATGGTGCAAACTATGTCATTACATATAATGGCGAGCTTTATAATACAGAAGAATTAAGGAAAGAGCTGCAAAAGAGAGGGCATCTTTTTACAACACATTCAGATACGGAAGTATTATTAACTGCTTATATTGAATGGAAAGAGCAGTGTGTTGATTTTTTAAATGGAATTTTCGCTTTTGGTATATGGGATGAACAATCACAATCTCTGTTTTTATGCAGAGACCGACTAGGTGTAAAGCCTTTATTTTACACAGAACAACAAGACGGCTTACTTTTTGCATCCGAAGTGAAAGCATTATTAGCTCATCCATTGATTAAAACAACCGTTAATATGGAAGGGCTAGCAAATATTATGGCTGTAGGACCGTCCAGAACGCCCGGAAAATCACCTTTTCAAAATATTAATGAGCTACGTCCAGGATATGCAATGCGTTTCTCTAGAGAGGGTATACGAGTTTGGCAGTATTGGCAGTTACAGAGTAAACATCATGAAGAGTCATTAGAGGAGACAATCGATCATGTCCGTTTTTTACTAACGGATGCTATTGAACGACAGCTTGTTTCAGACGTACCAATCTGTACATTTCTTTCAGGGGGATTAGATTCCAGCATTATTACTGGCATTGCTGCAAACATGTTTCAGCAACAAAATAAAGGCAAACTCCATACGTACTCTATAGACTATGAGGATAATGAACGTTTTTTTAACCCACATGCTTTTCAAACATCCACAGATACGTATTGGATTCAAAAAATGACAGATACCTTTAGTACAACACACCATGCAGAGGAAATTTCCCAACAGCAATTAATCGATTTCTTAATAGAATCTGTCATCGTTAGAGATTCACCAGGGATGGCAGATGTAGATTCATCGTTATTATGGTTTTGTCGAGAAATTAAAAAGGATTTTACCGTTGCGCTATCAGGTGAATGTGCAGATGAAATTTTCGGTGGCTATCCATGGTTTACAGAAACGACTACAGGTTTTCCGTGGATTCGTTCATTGTCTGAAAGATCAACAATGTTACAAGAGCGATGGCGTAAGAAATTAAAAGTTGAATCATATGCACAACAGACTTATTCACAAACAATTGCTGAAGTACCATATCTTGAAGGAGAGAGTATTGAGGAAGTAAGGCAACGAGAAATGTTTTATTTGAATATGGTATGGTTTATGCAAACATTGCTGGAACGAAAAGACCGTATGAGCATGGGGGCGAGTCTTGAAGTTCGAGTGCCGTTTGCAGATCATCGTCTTGTGGAATATACGTGGAATATTCCTTGGGAAATGAAAAATTTAGATGGTATGGAGAAGGGTTTACTTCGTAAAGCAATGCAACATTTATTGCCAGAAGAAGTTTTATATCGGAAAAAGAATCCGTACCCTAAAACGTATCATCCAATTTATACAGCAGGCGTTCAAAAATGGCTCAGAGACATAATGGAGGACAAAAATTCAATTCTTTATGAATTATTTGAACGACAGAAACTAATAGAGCTAATTGAATCGGGTGGCAGTTCTTTCAAAGTTCCTTGGTATGGACAATTAATGGCAGGTCCACAGCTTTTAGCTTATCTGGGTCAAATTCATACATGGTTTGAACTTTATAATATCCAGCTAATTGAATCATAAGAATGAAGATAAAAGAAACACCAACCAACCTTTTAACGTGAGGTTGCTTGGTGTTTTTTCTGTATATCCCAACAGTTCATTAGCTTTTCGATAGAAGGTTCAATTTCATGCACAGGTATGCCTCCAAAACCTAGTAAAAATTGAGCTTTTGAGGGTGCGGAGTAATCCAGGCGATAATCAGATAATGGATAGATTCTGATTTCCGCATTGGAAGCAAGCTGCTGTAATTGCTTTTCAGACAAAGTATGTTGGACATCGAGTAAAATATGCATTCCTGCTTGCTCACCAGTGATGTTAATTTGATTAGAATAGTTTTCTAAAATAGAAGTGAGTTTTTCATGTTTTTTTCGATAAATCTTTCTCATTCGATTTAAATGCTTTGCAAAATGGCCGTCACGCATAAAATTAGCTACAATATGTTGATCGAAACGAGGTACTGTTGATGAATAGTAATTAAATACATCATTATAAGCAACAAGTAATTTTGGTGGAAGTACAAAATAAGCGACGCGCAAGGACGGCATTAATGATTTTGTAAATGTACTCATATAAATTACTTTATCATTTCGATCTAATGCATGAAGTGCAGGAATTGGTTTTCCAGTATAACGAAATTCAGAATCATAATCATCTTCAATAATGTATCGAGAGGAGCTTTGTGAGGCCCAATTTAAAGCCTGTGCACGTCTTGTAGCCGATAATACTGCTCCTGTAGGGAATTGGTGAGATGGCGTGATATAAACAACGTCAGCGCTAGTTTTTTCGAGCTCATGAATGACAATTCCTTCATCATCGACCGCAATTGGATAGACTTTTCGTTTATGCTGGGAAAACATACGATGCACAGCTGGATATCCAGGGTTTTCAAGGGCAAAACAAGTATTGTCACTAAAGAGTCGCAAAATCATTGGTAGAAGCTGTTCTGTTCCTGAACCGATGACAATTTGCTCGGGACTACAAACAACCCCGCGTGATTGAAATAAATAATTAGCAATCTCCGTTCGCAAAGATCGTTCTCCCTGAGGCTCACCTGTTAATAATAATTCCTTTGAGGCATCATCAAAGAGCTCTTTCGCATATTTCCGCCATGTTTGAAAAGGGAAGGCATCAATATCGATGGAACCAGGATTAAAATCTATCTTGTACAATTTTTTCTTAGGTTGTTCGTTTAAGGAAGTTATTGTTTCCTGCTGAATATACGGAAGCTCGTCAATTTCCTCTACAAAATAACCGACACGGGATTTAGACATAATATACCCTTCAGCAAGTAGCTGTGCATATGCAATTTCAATTGTTGTTTGTGAAATATTCAAAAAATCGGCTAATTTTCTTTTTGATGGTAATTTTTCTCCTACTGCTATTTTTTTTGTAATAATAGCTTCTTTAATGCCGCTATAAAGCTGATCGTAGAGCGGTTTCCCACCATTTTTTTCTAGTTGAAATAATAGCATGTCCATGTGCATTAATTCTCCTGACCTTACGATTATTTTATAAACTGGATATTTTTATATGGTCAATTTCAATTATACTAAATTTCATCATAAAGGTGGAGGTTAGAAATCATGAAACAAACAGGTACAGAATTAGTTAAGCGCGGGATGGCGGAAATGCAAAAGGGTGGCGTCATTATGGATGTCATTAATGCAGAACAAGCGAAAATTGCGGAAGCGGCAGGAGCTGTAGCTGTCATGGCATTAGAACGAGTACCATCAGACATTCGCAAGGCGGGGGGAGTTGCACGTATGGCTGATCCTCGTATTGTCGAGGAGGTATTGGGGGCAGTATCCATTCCTGTCATGGCTAAAGCACGTATTGGACATATTGTAGAAGCAAGAGTGTTAGAAGCAATGGGTGTCGATTATATTGATGAAAGTGAAGTATTAACTCCAGCAGATGAAGAGTTTCATTTATTAAAAAGTGATTACAAAGTGCCCTTTGTTTGTGGCTGTCGTGATTTAGGTGAAGCCGCTCGACGCATAGGTGAGGGTGCTTCCATGTTACGAACTAAAGGGGAACCGGGGACAGGTAATATTGTAGAGGCAGTTCGTCATATGCGTAAAGTGAATGCGCAAGTACGTAAGGTAGTTGGTATGACAGAGGATGAATTAATGACAGAAGCTAAATTGCTTGGTGCTCCTTTTGAATTATTAAGAGAAATTAAGCGTCTTGGCCGTTTACCAGTAGTGAATTTTGCAGCAGGTGGAGTTGCTACACCTGCTGATGCAGCATTAATGATGGAGCTTGGAGCTGACGGTGTATTTGTTGGTTCTGGTATTTTTAAATCAGAAAACCCAGAGAAATTTGCTCGTGCAATTGTTGAGGCTACTACGCATTATAAGGACTACAAGCTAATTGCTGAAATTTCAAAAGAGCTAGGTGTTCCGATGAAAGGCATCGATATTGCACAGCTTAGTCAAAATGAGCGTATGCAAGAGCGAGGCTGGTAAGATGAAGCGAATCGGTGTTTTAGCATTACAGGGAGCGGTACGAGAGCATGTGCAAATGTTAGAGTTTCTTGGATGCGAAGCGGTCTTAGTAAAACAAAGAGCTGATTTAGAGAAGCTTGATGGACTTGTCTTGCCTGGTGGAGAAAGCACAACGATGCGGAAATTACTGAATCGCTATGAGCTATTAGAGCCAATCCGCACACTTGCAAAGCAAGGTTTACCGATGTTTGGAACATGTGCAGGATTGATTTTATTGGCAAAGGAATTAGTAGATTATGAGTCACATTTAGCTGTAATGGATGTGGTAGTTGCACGGAATTCTTATGGACGCCAGGTAGATAGTTTTGAGGTTAAGCTCGACATACCTGAAATAGGTGCTGCCATTCCGGCTGTCTTTATACGTGCGCCACATATTGTTTCCGTAGGTGAAGGTGTTGAAATATTAGCAGAGCATGACGGGAAAATCGTGTTAGCGAAAGACGATCATTTATTAGGATGTTCCTTCCATCCTGAATTAACATCAGATGCACGAATTCTTGAATATTTTGTATCTTCTATGGTATGACTTGCAAAATTTCACTTCATATAGTACAGTATGGATAAAATTTAAATAACTGAACACGATGATGGGAAGTAGTAGCAAGCACGTTTTTTTTAGAGAGTCAGCGGGTGGTGGAAGCTGATAAAGGCACTTGTGAATCCGTCCTGGAGTTGCGCAGTCGAAGTTAATGAAGTAGGCTGTCGCCGGCTGAAATGCCGTTATGAGATAAGTGGATTAGACTAAGTACAAAGTGTCTAATCAATTAGGGTGGCAACGCGGGTAGCTCTCGTCCCTTTTTGGGGATGAGGGCTTTTTTGTGTTTTCTACTAAATATTTTCCCATCATTAAGAATCTACTGGAGGTATGACGATGTTAGATATTAAACGCGTGCGCGACAATTTCGCGGAAATTAAAGAAATGCTATTAACACGTAATGAGGATTTAGGAAACTTAGATGACTTTGAACAATTAGATGCAAAGCGTCGTGAATTAATTGCAAAAACAGAAGAACTTAAAGCTGAACGTAATAAAGTATCTGAGCAAATTTCGATCATGAAGCGTAATAAAGAAAATGCGGATGAAGTGATTGCACGTATGCGTCAAGTTGGCGATGAAATTAAAGATCTAGATGTCCAATTAAATGATGTAGAAGAACGCTTTAAAGATATGATGATGCGTTTACCAAACATTCCACATGCATCTGTACCAGTTGGCACAACAGAGGACGATAATGTAGAGGAATATACTTGGGGTGAGATTCCAACATTTGATTTCGACATTAAAGCACACTGGGATATCGCTACAGATTTAAAAATTGTAGACTTTGAACGTGGTGCAAAAGTGACTGGTAGTCGTTTCTTATTCTATCGAGGCCTTGGTGCTCGTTTAGAACGTGCATTAATGACGTTTATGATGGACTTACATGCGGAAGAGCATGGTTATGAAGAAATGCTACCACCTGTAATTGTCAATCGTGATAGCTTAACAGGTACAGGACAACTACCTAAATTTGAAGAAGATGTCTTTAAATTAGATGACACAGATTATTTCATGATTCCAACAGCAGAAGTACCTGTGACAAACTTCTATCGTGATGAAATTTTAACAGCTGAAGCATTACCACATGGCTTTGCGGCATATAGTGCATGCTTCCGTTCAGAAGCAGGTTCTGCAGGTCGCGATACACGTGGTTTAATTCGCCAACACCAATTCAACAAAGTAGAATTAGTACGCTTTGTAAAACCAGAAGAATCTTATGAACAGCTAGAACTTTTAACAGGTCATGCAGAAAAAGTACTGCAATTATTAGGATTACCATACCGCAAACTAAAAATGTGTACAGCTGATTTAGGTTTTACTGCAGCGAAAAAGTACGACTTAGAGGTTTGGATTCCAGCTCAAAATATGTACCGCGAAATCTCTTCATGCTCTAACTTTGAAGATTTCCAAGCACGCCGAGCAAATATTCGCTTCCGTCGTGAGCCAAATGCAAAACCGGAGTATGTACACACATTAAACGGTTCAGGTCTCGCAATCGGTCGTACAGTAGCAGCAATCCTAGAAAACTATCAGCAACAAGATGGAAGCGTAGTGATTCCAGAAGTATTAAGACCGTATATGGGCGGAAAAGAAGTAATTGCGCCAAAGTAAATTGAGTCGATAAATAAAAGAAAAACTACTGTTGAAAAATTTCATCTCAACAGTAGTTTTTCTTTTAAAAAAGTATGTTAGCACTCCATAGTTAAAATTCTTCATTTTCAACAACTAAAGCTTGTCGCGCCTTTTTCTCAGCCTTTTTCCGTTCGCGTAAAGCTCGGAAAAAATCGGTTAAGATTTGTCCACATTCCTCAGCTAAAATTCCTTCCGCTACTTCACATTCATGGTTAAAGCGCGCATCGTTTAATAACCGATAGAGTGAATCTACACAACCTGCTTTTATATCTCTTGCACCATATACGACACGTGGCACACGAGATTGCAAAATTGCACCTGCACACATAGGGCAAGGTTCAAGTGTCACATAAAGTGTTGTTTTTTCAAGGCGCCAGCTACCTATTTTTTTACAAGCCTCTTGAATAACCATTAATTCAGCGTGCGTCGTTGCATTTTGTGTTGTTTCTCGTAAATTATGAGCCTGTGCAATAATCTCTCCATCGTATACAAGCACAGCTCCTATTGGCACTTCTCCAAGTAAAGCTGCTTTCTTAGCTTCTTCCAGTGCACTGTTCATAAACAATCGGTCTGTTTCAAAAATATCCACTATGATCTCTCCTTATCACTTAGTGTATCTTGCTTAATTGACAATTGCTACTATCAAATATGTCTCGGCATAATTGGCCGGATTAAGTAGTAAGAAGTTAAAACGTTGACATTTCCAATACAACCATTTATATTTATATATGAATACATGCTCATATACAAATATAAAAAGGTTAGGGGTAAACTAAATGGATGAAAAATTACAAAATACAGAGGTTCAGATTAACAAAGAGCAACATTTAGATGAAGAAACGCTATTCGTCGTGTCTCAAACATTTAAAGCATTAAGTGATCCGACAAGAATTCGCATTTTAAATTTATTATGTACGGATGAACATTCAGTCAACGACATTGCTGAAATTTTAGATTTAGGTCAATCAACAGTTTCACATCAGTTACGTTTTTTGAAAAATTTACGGTTAGTGAAATATAGAAGAGAGGGCACAACCTTATATTATTCAACAGATGATGATCACATTATGAATTTATTGAAGCAAGCTATTGAGCATGCTGCACATAACTAGAGTTAATGGAGGGATAAAACATGGGACATAATCATGATCATGGCCATACACATGGTGCAAATAAAAAGATATTAATACTATCATTTATTATTATTACGAGTTATATGATTGTTGAAGCAATTGGTGGCTATTTAACTAATAGTTTGGCTCTTTTATCAGATGCAGGACATATGTTAAGTGACTCCATTTCATTAGCGATAGCCTTACTTGCTTTTATGTTTGGAGAAAAGGCAGCAAGCTATAGTAAAACATACGGTTATAAACGATTTGAAATTTTAGCAGCAGTATTAAATGGTGTGACTTTAATTTTAATTGCTTTATTCATTTTCTATGAAGCAATAGAACGTTTTGCAAATCCACCAGAAGTGGCAACAACAGGCATGTTGATTATTAGTACAATCGGTCTTTTGGTAAATATTTTGGTAGCTTGGATTATGATGCGCGGCAGTGATACAAAAGATAATTTAAATATGCGTGGAGCTTATTTACACGTATTAAGTGATATGCTTGGATCTGTAGGAGCCATCGTTGCCGCACTATTAATGATGTTCTTTGGTTGGGGTTGGGCTGATCCACTTGCGAGTGTTATTGTTGCCGCATTAGTATTGCGAAGCGGATACTATGTAACGAAGGCTGCTATCCATGTTCTAATGGAAGGAACACCTTCAAACGTTGATGTTCAAGAGATCATACAAACTATTGTACAAACAAACGGCGTTCATAGCATTCATGATTTACACATTTGGACAATAACAAGTGGAGCAAATGCACTTTCCTGTCATGCAGTTGTTGATGATCACCTAATAATTGCGGATAGTGAGAATATATTACGAGAAATTGAACATAATCTTGAGCATAAGGGCATAAAGCATGTAACGATTCAATTGGAAACAGTAGCGCACAAGCACGATAATTCAATTTTGTGTACAATAAAAAATGAGCAGTCGAATCATCACCACCATCATCATTAACTAAATTAAAAATTTTAAGCTTTGCATACCCTTCGTGGGTATAGTATGATGATTATGAAGTAGGAGGTGCATTTAATGGAGGATATAGTGAAAGAGGATGCTTGTCATACAGAGGAAGCTACGTCGTGTCGAAAAAGCCATCACCCTGAACGCGTAAAAAAAGATTTAACGACTCGTTTGAATCGAGTTGAAGGTCAAATCCGAGGTATTAAAGGGATGATTGAAAAAGACGTTTACTGTGATGATATTATTACGCAACTGTCTGCCACGCAGTCTGCTTTAAATAGCGTAGCGAAGATATTATTAGAAGGTCATTTAAAGGGATGTGTAGTAGATCGCCTATCAGAAGGTGATGAAGCAGTGTTAGACGAATTAGTAGTGACTATCCAAAAATTAATGAAGAAGTAAATTTTTTTAATAAATATATACCCCTATATAGTATCTAAATTAAAGGAGAGATATTTTATGCAAAACGTAACTTTAAACGTACAAGGAATGTCATGTGGACATTGTGTTAACTCAGTGGAAAAAAGTGTTGGAGCATTAGCTGGCGTTGAACAAGTAAAAGTAAACTTAGCTGATGGTTTAGTAGATGTAGCATTTGACGAAACACAAGTATCTCTAGACCAAATTAAAGAAGCAATCGACGATCAAGGCTATGACGTTAAATAATATAAGTAGGGTGCTCTTGTAGCACTCTCTTATTTTCAGTTTTATATACCCCTGGTTGGTATGTAGAGAGGAGAAATGATCATGAGTTCGGAAATAAAAGAAGCGAATTTGCAAATTACAGGTATGACATGTGCAGCCTGTGCTACTCGTATAGAAAAAGGTTTAAATAAAATGGATGGTGTAGAACAAGCGACAGTTAATTTAGCTCTTGAAAAATCATCCATTAAATATGATTCGACAAAATTAAATGAAGAAGATTTTGAAAAGAAAATTGAAGCACTTGGTTATGGTATCGTGAAACAAAAAGCGGAATTCAACATTACAGGCATGACATGTGCAGCCTGTGCTACACGTATAGAGAAGGGTTTAAATAAACTAGCAGGTGTATCCTCTGCGAACGTTAACTTAGCACTCGAAAAAGCTACTATTGAATTTAATCCATCTGAGGTGGCGATTGCAGATATCATTGCAAAAGTTGAGAAATTAGGATATGAGGCTCATCAAAAAGTAGATGAGCGAGAAACTGCGGATCATCGTGAACAGGCCATTAAACAACAGCAGAAAAAATTTATTTTATCGGCCATTCTTTCATTACCATTACTGTGGACGATGGTAGGACATTTTTCATTTACATCATTTTTATATGTCCCTGAATTTTTAATGAATCCGTGGGTACAAATGGTGTTGGCTACTCCTGTTCAATTTATCATTGGGAAGCAATTTTATGTGGGAGCCTATAAAGCTTTACGCAATGGTAGTGCCAATATGGATGTACTTGTAGTAATGGGAACATCTGCGGCGTATTTTTATAGCGTATATCAAGCAATTATTACTGCGGGGTCACATCATGCCCCTCACCTATATTTTGAAACGAGTGCCGTATTAATTACTTTAATTTTATTAGGTAAATTATTTGAGGCAAAAGCAAAAGGTCGCTCATCTGAAGCAATTAAAAAATTAATGGGCCTTCAGGCAAAAACGGCCATCGTTGTTCGTGACGGTGTAGAGAAAGAGGTACCGTTAGAAGAAGTAGTCATTGGTGACATTATTTTAGTGAAGCCTGGTGAAAAAATTCCTGTTGATGGTGAGGTATTAGAAGGAACAACAGCTGTAGATGAATCGATGTTAACAGGGGAAAGTTTACCTGTCGATAAAAAGCAAGGTGACCTATTATTTGGTTCTACTATTAATAAAAATGGCTTCATTAAAATGACAGCGACTAAAGTCGGTCGCGATACAGCCTTAGCTCAAATTATTAAAGTTGTAGAAGATGCACAAGGCTCCAAAGCGCCAATCCAGCGTTTAGCAGACCAAATTTCGGGCGTCTTTGTACCAATCGTTGTTGGCATTGCGCTTGTCACGTTTTTAATTTGGATTATTTGGGTACGACCTGGTGAATTTACGCCAGCACTTGAAGTATTAATTGCAGTTCTCGTTATCGCTTGTCCATGTGCGCTCGGATTGGCAACACCAACATCTATTATGGCGGGTTCTGGTCGTGCAGCGGAATTTGGTATTTTATTTAAAGGTGGAGAGCATTTAGAGCAAACGCAAAGCATTGATACAGTAGTTGTTGATAAAACAGGTACAGTGACACACGGTAAACCTGTTTTAACGGATGTCATGCTAGCGGCAAATCAAGACGAAGCACGCTTTTTATCTTTAATTGGTGCGGCTGAGAAGCAATCAGAGCATCCGTTAGCAGAGGCAATTGTTCAAGGAATTGCTGATCGTGGTATTGATCTAGGAGATGTTCAATTCTTTGAAGCAATACCAGGTTACGGTGTGCAAGCGACTGTCTCTGGTCAAGGCGTTGTCATCGGTACACGTAAATTGATGCAACAATACGGTATTCATATTGATGATATCCTACCAGCAATGGAGCAATTAGAGGAAAACGGTAAAACGGCCATGTTAGCTGCGATTAACGGTCAGTATGCTGGCCTAGTAGCGGTTGCTGATACAGTGAAGGATACTTCAAAAGAAGCGGTTAGTCGTCTACAAGAAATGGGCATTACCGTTATTATGATGACTGGTGATAATGAACGTACAGCACAATCTATTGGAGCAGAAGTTGGTGTGAATCATGTGATTGCTGAAGTTCTTCCAGAAGGCAAAGCGAATGAAGTGAAAAAACTGCAAGCTACAGGTAAAAAAGTAGCGATGGTTGGTGATGGCATTAACGATGCACCAGCACTTGCGACAGCGAATATAGGAATGGCGATTGGTACCGGTACAGACGTGGCCATGGAAGCAGCGGATATTACGCTAATTCGTGGCGATTTAAACAGTATTGCGGATGCTATCATCATGAGTCGTAAAACAATGCGCAACATTAAACAAAACTTATTCTGGGCATTTGCTTACAATTCATTAGGTATTCCAATTGCCGCAATCGGTTTACTAGCTCCATGGGTAGCAGGTGCAGCGATGGCATTTAGTTCCGTATCTGTCGTTTTAAATGCACTGCGTTTACAGCGAGTTAAATTATAAGGGTAACGATAGATCCACTTTGAGTGGGTCTATTTTTTTATTTATTTCAGCGGATGTCAAAGAATTGGTTTTGGCCTCCTATTTTAATAGAGAAATAGTTTGGTTCTGTTTTTCACTTTCTCACTATGATACAATGAAAAGCACTGATTTATTTCCTAAGCCTCTGGACGCAATTATGCCGAGGCATAATTGATATAATTATACAAACCTCGAGGACGGGGCAATTGACGATAGAATCCATAGAACATAAAGGAGGAGCTTCTGGTGACGATTCCATTTGTTACGGTAGAAGGTCCGATTGGTGTTGGTAAAACCTCTTTATCTAAAGAGCTTGCAACAACATTTAATTACCATCTATTAAAAGAAATAGTAGACGAAAACCCTTTTCTAAATAAGTTTTATGAAAATATAGAGGAATGGAGTTTCCAGACGGAAATGTTCTTCTTATGTAATCGCTATAAACAATTATCAGATATAAAAAAATTTCGTTTAATGCATGATAAACCTGTTGTAGCAGACTACCACATTTTTAAAAATTTAATATTTGCCAAGCGTACATTGCTACCAACTGAGTATGATAAATACGAAGAAATTTATAAAATATTAACGAAAGATATGCCTGTTCCAAATGTAGTTGTTTATTTACATGCCAGTGTTGATACGCTGATGAAACGTATTGCGATGCGTGGTCGTGAATTTGAAAAAATGATTTCACGAGATTACATGGAGCAACTAGTGGCAGATTATCATTCCTTTATCGAGCATTTTGAGAACATGCATCCCGAAATTCCTGTTATTCGATTTAATGGTGATCAACTTGATTTCGTAAAAAATTCAAATGATTTGAAATATGTATTACAAACAATAAAGGACACGTTACAACAAAGGAGCATGCAACAATGAATTTGAGAGAGAAATATGGTATTCCTCCACAAACGGTCATTACAATTGCTGGTACGGTTGGAGTAGGGAAGTCAACAATGACAAAGGCGTTGGCAGAGGCGTTAAATTTCCGTACTTCATTTGAAAAGGTGGATACTAACCCATATTTAGATAAATTTTATGAGGACTTTGAAAAATGGAGCTTCCATTTACAGGTGTATTTTTTAGCGGAGCGTTTTAAGGAGCAGAAACGAATCTTTGAATATGGCGGCGGGTTTATTCAAGATCGCTCCATCTACGAAGATACAGGCATTTTTGCTAAGATGCACTATGACAAAGGTACAATGAGCCCAACAGATTACGAGACGTATACAAATTTATTTGATGCGATGGTGATGACACCGTACTTCCCTCATCCAGATTTACTTGTCTATCTAGAGGGGCCAATTGATGCTGTAATCGGTCGTATTCAAGAGCGTGGACGTACAATGGAGCAACAAACACCGAATGATTATTGGATTGAAATGCATGACCGCTATGAGAACTGGATCAATAATTTTAATTCATGCCCAGTTCTACGTTTAGATATTAATGATTATGATTTATTAAAAAATCCTGACGCAATTGAATCAATTGTGAGCCGCATCAGTCATATGCTAAAACAAACAAGCCATTTACGTAAATAAAAGGTGTATTAAAGCTTATATTTCTAAAACGATTAGGAAGATAAATTTTGGCGTTCTGGCCGAAAGCGCAGCGACGTGCAGAAACAAGTAATTGAAGAAAATAAATGATCAAAAGACGTGAGACAATATGTAACCTATTGTGTCACGTCTTTTGAGTAGGAGGGATTGTTATAAGAATAGCGGTGTATTGCGGTTCTGGCTTAGGCATAAACCCAATTTATGCAGAGAAAGCAGCCGAGTTAGGAACTGTATTAGCTCAAAATGGTCATGGTGTCGTTTATGGTGGTTCGAAAACAGGACTAATGGGGAAAGTTGCAGATGCAGTATTAGAAGCTGGAGGAGATGTTATTGGCGTGATGCCAACTCATTTACAGCAGCGGGAAGTAGCACATGCCTCGTTAACAGAGATTCATTTTGTTGAGTCTATGCATGTACGTAAAGCCAAAATGGTAGAGTTAGCAGATGCTTTTATAGCTTTACCAGGTGGTGGTGGGACAATGGACGAATATTTTGAAGTGTTTACGTGGGCACAAATTGGACTACATGAAAAGCCTGTAATTTTATATAATGTAAATAATTTTTATGATGCGCTTTTACAACAACTTCAGAAAATGCTTGAAGAAGGTTTTATACGAACTGAGCAAAAGTCACTTGTTCATGTAGCTACTACATCGGAAGAAGTATTACATTTATTAAAAAAACATGGGTAATACGCCCATGTTTTTTCTGCAATAAATAATCTTTATAAGTTTTTTTATAGGGTTCATTACCATAAAAAATTTAGTTCGCTAATACAATGAAAGAGGTGTAGATTATGCAGACAATAGATACAGAAGTTACTGATGATCAAGTAGTGCTGGCAATTGAACGAAATATAGCCATTATCCGTTTTGATATGGAGCATAAAGTTGCCTATGTAAATGAACTTTTTGCTAAAACATTAGGCTATAAAGTTGAGGAAATGATAGGAAAAGATCATAAAGATTTTTGTTTACCGGAATTTGCGAATAGTATAGAATACGGAAAGTTTTGGCGAAATTTAGCTGCTGGCAATAGCTATCAGGATAAAATCGAAAGAATGGATGCAAGTGGAAATAGAATTTGGCTTGAGGCCACTTATATGCCTGTCTTTGCTATTAATTCAAAAAAGGTGATTGGCGTATCGAAAATTGCAACAAATATTACAGAACGCCAAAATGAAATTGTTAGTGTAGCTGATACATTAAAGGTTATGTCTAAAGAGCTTCATAGTCGTTCGGAGGCGGGCATTCAAAATAGCAAGGATTTACTGGAAACAGTGAAAGAGGTTTCACAAGAGTCTGCTGATAATGTAAGAAATCTTGCGCAGCTACAGAAGCAAGCTGAATCTATTAAAGGGATTGTGAAAACCATTCAAGAAATTGCTTCTCAGACAAACCTACTTGCACTAAATGCAGCTATTGAAGCAGCAAGAGCCGGTGAGTATGGACGAGGTTTTGATGTTGTAGCAAAAGAGGTTAGAAAGCTTTCCAAAAGGGTAGAGCAATCTATTTCAGAAGTAAAAGATAATGTTGAGGGCATTGAGCGAGAGATTGGACAAGTCACTGAAAGTATCACGCGTATAGCTGAAAGAGTTGAAAAAACAAATGGTCAAATTAATGTAACAACGAATGATTTTGCCGAAATTGCATCTGCAGCAGAGGCATTAGATGAACAATCAAGGCATTTTACCGAAATAATTTAATTCAATTTTTATATGTTTAATCAAGAAGAATAAAATAATTGCAAGAATTAGAGAAAAGGTTAACGTATGTAATAGCTAGTCTTCAAATGTAATATTTACATAATTTTCTGATATATATTGAAAAAGTAGCTGAGTTTTATTTACAATAATTGTGTAAAGCTTTCATAAATCATAATAGGGGTGTTATAGATGACAAAGGTGGAAGTAAGTTTTAAGCATTTGCCAACGACTGCAGTTTCAGATGCGACAGGAGGACATACGAATTTACGGAGTGATATTAAACCGTTAGCAGATCATTATAAAATTGCTGGCCGTGCAGTAACAGTGCGTTTACCAGATGGTGAAAATGGTGCAGTATTGGAAGCCATTCGAGTTGCTAAAGAAGGGGATATTTTAGTAATTGACGCTAAAGAGAATACCAATCGTGCAGTTGCTGGTGATTTTGTTCTTTCATTAGCGAAGGGTATAGGTGTACAGGGCTTTGTCGTTGATGGTGTTATTCGTGATATTGCAGCTATTCGTGAGCTAGACTTTCCTGTATTTTCACTTGGCACAACGGTAGCAGCTGGCAATAAAAACGGCGGTGGTCAAGTAAATGTTCCTATTGCTATTGGGGGCGTTTCTGTTCGCCCTGGTGATTATATTATTGGGGATGTTGACGGTGTCGTTGTCGTGCCACAGGAAGATGCAGAGCGTATTGTGGCAGCCGCTGAGGTAAAGCTCGAAAAAGATGACGTACGTGCTCAAGAGGCACATGCAAATGGAAAAGAATCTATTATTGCTTATTTAGATAAAGTATTAACTTCCTCCAGAAGAAGCTGAAAGAAGTTAAAGCCTAACGGCCGATTCCAGACGCAATAAAAAAACCCTCACGATGCCATCCATACATCGTGAGGATTTTTTTAATTTTTATGCTAAATTTTCATTATCTTTAAAGTAATTTTTCATTTTCTCTGAATCGAAACGGCCTTCCCATTTCGCCATTACTAATGACGCAAGTGAGTTACCAATTACGTTAACGACTGTACGTCCCATATCAAGAATACGATCGATACCTGCGATGAATGCTAAACCTTCAATTGGAATGCCGACAGTACCTAAAGTTGCTAGAAGCACAACGAAGGATACTCCTGGAACACCCGCAATCCCTTTAGATGTAACCATTAATACAAGCATTAACGTAATTTGTTCACCAATACTTAGGTGAATACCGTACATTTGAGCAATAAATAAAGCAGCAATAGCTTGGTACAGTGTAGAACCATCTAAGTTAAAAGAGTAACCGGTTGGAATAACAAAGGATACGATATCCTTTGGAGCACCTAGTTTCTCCATTTTCATCATAACTCGTGGTAACACAGCTTCAGAACTTGCTGTTGAGAACGCTAAAATCAGCTCATCTTTTAATACTTTAATTAAGAAGAAGATACTGATACCTGTAAATTTGGCCACAAGACCAAGAACGACAAAGATAAAGAATAGCATTGTTGCATAAACAAGTATAGCGAGTTTACCGAGTGGTATTAGTGAAGCGAATCCATATTTGGAAACGGTTACACCAATTAAACCAAATACCCCAATTGGAGCGAATTTCATTACGAGGTTAGTTACCCAGAACATGGTATCTGCTACCCCTTGGAAGAAGTTTAATACTGGTTTACCACGTTCGCCAATGGCAGCAACCCCTAAACCAAAAATAACTGAGAAGAAAATGATCGCAAGCATATCACCTTCAGACATTGCCTGAATGATATTTGTCGGTACTATGCCTACAATAATATCAAATGGTCCTTCATGCTGTACTTCTTCTGTAGTTGCAACGTATTTCGAAATATCTCCTTTAGAGAGCTCGTTCATGTTTACGCCCGCGCCTGGGTGGAATAAGTTTGCGGAAAGTAAACCAATTACAATTGCTACTGTTGTAATAACCTCAAAGTAAATAAGCGATTTCCCGCCTAATCGTCCAAGCTGTTTCATATCTCCAGTGCCAGCAACACCAACGATTAAAGTCGAAATAATAATCGGTACAACAATCATTTTAATTAGATGAAGGAAAATATCACCTAGAGGTTGTAGATATGTTTCAATTTTGGGGTTTCCGTAAAAGATACCACCAATAATAATCCCTAAAATCAAACCGACTAAAATTTGAGTGGCTAAACTGATTCTAAATTTCTTCTTCAAAACCTTAGTACCTCCTAATATTAAATTTTTAGGACTTGCCTTACTTTAATAATACGGAGGACTTATGAAATCCGACAAAATCCGAGAAAATTAATTTAATTTAGTTAAAATGTCTGAATATAATACCTGAATAAACTTCTTAATATTAACCTTTGCTTTGCGATTTTTGTGATCTTCTATCTGAGTCATAAGCAGACGAATTTCTTTAAAGTCAAAGTATCTAGGTGCATAATATTCAAATTCGGAGTTTGTATAATCTACGACACCTAAATTGGCGAGATTTATCATCGCTGCTAATATAGTACGGCGCACCCGCTGTTCAATGGCTTTACTTTCCTTCAAAATTTCATCTGGTGTAGCCTTTGTGACAACTGCAATCTCCTCATAAAGCTCTTTTAATGGTGGAAGTGGTGCAATTTTGTGCTGATGCGCAAGTAATGTTTCGATGATAGCTATAATATCTTCGCTTCCAATCTCGCCAACGATCCCCATATCATTTAAGATGGATTGAATATGATCGCGTGACGTTGCTTTATGATTGATTTGTTCACTTAGATCAATATTTGTAAGTGATTGGCGAATAATAAGTAATGAATTTTTCAGGCGAAATTGTTCAGTTGTTTTACGTAAAACATTTTCAACCTCAATACGGTTTATTGGTTTATGAATAAAGAAATCTATACCTTGCTCATATGCCTCACCAACCATTTCCTTATTCACTACTTGAGAAATCATGACAAATTGTCCTTCAAAACGATTTTGAATAAGGTGTTCGACTGTTGCTATCCCATCAAGCTTAGGCATAAGTAAATCAATCAACACAAATTCAGGTTGTGTCATTAAAATTTGTGGAATGGCGTCCTCACCATTGCGTGCTTCACCAATAACTGTACCTAAGCCACTATCTTCAATAATTTGTTTTAACATGACCCGACTTGCACGATCATCATCTACAATAAAATACCTCATTTAAGTCTCTCCCGTTTGAATAGTTTGCGTAGGAACTGTAATTTTAAACATCGTGTTTTGAGTATTTGATTCAACGGTTATTGAGCCATTTAATTTATTTACTAATTCAGCAACATGTGAGAGCCCAATACCTGTTGCTGCGACACCGTCTACATTGTATTTTGTAGTGTATCCAGGTTCAAAAATGATAGAGAGATTACTTTGTGGAATGCCCTTTCCGTTATCGCATACTGTTATTACAGTATCATCCTGTTGCTGCTGAATGGCAATAGAAATGATGCCTTGATCTTCAATTGCTTCTATAGCATTAGCTGTTAAATTATTCAAAAGTGCAAGCAATGCAATATGTTCCTTCGTTTGAAAATCGATCTCAATATTTAATTTAAATTCAATTTCTTTGCCGAGAAAATTAGCGTACTTACTGTTGCCGTCTTCAATATAATGTAATAATTCTGACAATCTAAGGGATCCAAAGCTCTTTTCACCAACAATTTTAGAAATACCTGCATAAATGCGTTGTGAATCCTTCTTCACTTCATGAATTTCCTGGGCAATATGAAGTGCCTGTAAACTTTCTGCACGATAACCTAGCGATTTTAATTGTCGATATAGTTCAAACCCACTGACTGTTATTGCTTCTATATGGTTCATAGATTTTTTTAAATAAAGTGTCTCAACATATAAATCTGAGCCGATTGTAAGCATTTCCTGAACACGTTTTTTTTGCTCAGCAATTAAAATGGAACTATATATACCAACAACAAAAAAGCTACGTAATAAAGCAACTGCTAATAGTATAAGTAAATCATGAAGGAATAAAAAAGTATAAGAATTTATAAAATAACGAAATAGTTGTTCCACTAAATTACTGAATACTTCACTAAACGCAACTAGCAATCCAAGCAATAGTGGTTTTTCTCTATATTGGTGAATGCTTAGAATTTGTAGGCATACTGCAAACAATATATAAAAGGCGGCGGCAGGTAAATGTATTAGTAAACTATTGACTACTGGAACATCATGTAAAGTGTAATTAATGATAACTCGAAAAATGGTTGTCACGATACTCGTAGTAAATCCAGCAAAAATAATAGGTGTAGGTCTTAGTAGAGTGCACAAAAAGAAAATAATACTTCCTAATCCGAAACGAAAAGGTGTATCAGCGAAAGGCATTATTTTAATTTCACTACCAATAGCAGTTAACAGGGCAATTGTCAAAATCCAAGTGAGGGAAGCACGGGATATGTAAAATTTCGAGTGCATAAAAAAATCCTTCCTAATAATATTAACGAGCATTATGCTAAAAGAGCTCATTTGTTTGAAATAAAGGTAATTGTACCACTACTTTTAATATTGCGTTGGGGCGAAAAGTGGTTTCATAATGAAAGCGCATTTGTCTAGATGAAATAATGCTATAGATTTTTTACGGTTATTACAGTTTACAATAAAAAAATACCACAACCTAAGTGGAAGTGGCATCTAGTAAATGTTACATATAATTTTTAAGCAAAAAAAAACGGCTACATTCGTAGTCGGAATTTTAAAACTGGAGGAGGTAGAGGGATTCGAACCCCCGCGCGGTGTTACCCGCCTGTCGGTTTTCAAGACCGATCCCTTCAGCCAGACTTGGGTATACCTCCATGTTGTTTTGTTCGTTGTCTTATCGACAAGATTTAATTTATCATATTTTAAAATTCACGTCAACAGATTTTTTATGTTTTTTTAACTTCATTCAGATAATTATTTTCTGTAGCGAAATAAAGCGTCATGTACAGAAGTCTCTCACTTCTATAGGAGGGAGATGAATGCGGTAATAAGTCAGTTTTTGAGCGGATGTCATGGAATGAAAAAGAGTTCTTATAGCGCATCCATGCGATAATCGGTAAGGTATTATCGAAATGGCCGACATCGTGTCGGCCCTCATCCAGGCAAGCGCAAAGCCGATTCCGGACGCATTGTTTATCTGCGCGAAAGCGAAGCGATAGCGGCAATTATGGCGAGGCATAATGGATTAATAATTTCTTTTTTACAGTGCAGATAGTATGTTCCAAATAAATATTATGCGTATTAAGTTGCAATTTATGAAAACAGTCAGTATACTAGTTATTGCCGTGCTAGGTGGGAAGGTAGCGGTGTCCTGTAACTCGCAATCCGCTCTAGCGAGACTGAATTCCTTTTTCGAGGCTGTCCGTATTGTTTGGTCTGCCTTTTGCACGTAGTGTTGACGATTGGGTCCTGCGCAATGGATACCCATGAACTATGTCAGGTCCGGAAGGAAGCAGCATTAAGTGGTCTTATTCATGTGCCGCGGGGTTGCCTAATCTGAGCTAACGACAAGAGTAACGCTTATGTGCGGCTGTCGAAGAAAGGTGCACGGCATTAAATTGCCAATTCAAACGCATCCGTCTACAAAAGGCGGATGCGTTTTTTTATATGATTTTATACTATTTGTTGGGACATAAAATCAATCATTAGCACGTTTATGGGAGTTACAAATTGTACGAGGCGGCCGATAGGAGCCGGAAGCATCAGCCTTCACTACAGGAAGTGAAAGAGAATCGTCCCGAAATTTTTGAAAAACGATGACACTATTTTATAAATAATGACGCAAATGCTATAATAGAACTATTCTATATAATGAAGAAAAGGAGAGGAAACCATTGACGTATCAAGCATTTTATCGTGTGTATCGACCGCAATCATTCCGAGAGATGTCTGGTCAAGCACATGTCAAAAGAACGCTACAAAATGCTCTCCTAGCGAATAAAACAACACATGCTTATTTATTTTCTGGCCCACGAGGTACCGGGAAAACAAGTACAGCTAAAATTTTTGCAAAGGCTTTAAATTGTGAGCATGCACCATCAAAAGAGCCTTGTAATGAATGTGCTACTTGTTTAAGCATTACTGACGGTTCTCACCCAGATGTTATTGAATTTGACGCGGCGTCTAATTCACGCGTTGAAGAAATACGAGACATCATTGAGAAAGTTCGATTTGCTCCTGCGAGTAGCAGATATAAAGTGTATATCATTGATGAAGTGCATATGCTTTCTACAAGTGCTTTCAATGCCCTTTTAAAGACGTTAGAAGAACCACCTGCACATGCTGTATTTATTTTAGCAACGACAGAGCCTCATAAATTGCCAGCGACGATTATTTCACGATGTCAGCGTTTTGATTTCAAACGTCTTTCAACCAATGATATTATCGATCGCATGAAAGTTGTATTAGAGGATATTGAGTTACCATTTGAGGAACAAGGTTTAAAGGTAATCGCACAATCAGCAGCTGGTGGTATGCGTGATGCTTTAAGTTTATTAGATCAGGTTGTATCCTTCAGTGGAGAAAAGTTGAAGCTTGAGGATACATTACTTGTGACAGGTTCTATTAGTCAGGAAGTTTTCTATGAATTAGCAGAAGCTCTAAAAGTAAAAGATGTCGCTCAAATGCTTGCGTTATTAGAACAGCTTATTGCAGATGGGAAAGATCCTCTTCGACTTTCAGAGGACTTGATTACATTTTTTAGGGATTTATTATTACTGCAAACAAGTGAAGATTTGGCTGAATTACTAGAACTAGTATCACCAGAGGAGCGAGTATTTACATTGGCGCATGATTTTGCACCGGATTTGCTCTATGGCTACATTGATATTTTAGCGAAAACACAGCAAGAAATGCGGTTCTCCCACCATACAAAGATTTACTTGGAAACAGCGTTACTTAAAATGGTGCAGTTTTCGGGTGGTGCAGTTGGTCAGACTACCACTTCAGGTGAGGTAGCTATGAGCCCTGAGCTCGCCCAAAAAATCGTGGCACTTGAGCAGATGGTGCAACAACTATCAGCTCAATTACAAGCTGGTGCTCCTATGCAAACAGCGCAAACACCAAAAGAGCAACGTCCACGAGCAAAAAGTCCGAATGGCTATAAAGCACCAACAGGCCGTATTCAAGAGATACTAAAGGATGCTACAAAGCAAGATGTGCAACGTATCAAATCGGTTTGGGCCCAGGCATTAAGTCAGATGCAAAAATCTCAGTCAGCTCTTTTAGCAGAGGCTGAACCTGTTGCGGCATCATCAAGTGCTTTTGTGTTAAAATTCAAGTATGATATTCATTGTCAAATGGTTGCTGATAATCAAGCCCTAAAAGCTCAATTCACACAATTAATTGCAGGGCAAACTGGTACTATGTATGAAATGCTTTGTACGCCTGAAGAGGCTTGGTTAAAATTACGTGAAGAGTTTATTCGTGATCATGGCTTACAGCAGGAGAAAAAATCTCAGAATGAAACCGATCATGAAATGGAATTGTCAGAACCACCACCGGCAGAAATGCCAGAAGGGCCGTTTATCGACGATGCTCAACCGCTTGCTTCACAAGATCCACTTGTGACGGAAGCAGAAAAGCTGTTTGGTAAAGATTTTATTGAGGTTGTTGAAGATTAATCATTTAGGAGGAATATGTTTATGCGCGGAATGGGAAATATGCAAGGTATGATGAAAAAAATGCAAAAAATGCAAAAGGAAATGATGGAGGCTCAAGAGACTTTAAATGCAGAGCAATTTGAAGGTGTAGCTGGTGGCGGTATGGTGAAAGTAACTGTAACTGGTCAACGTGAAATTGTAGAAGTAAATCTTGATCCATCAGTAGTAGATCCAGACGATATCGAAATGCTACAAGATTTAATCGTTGTTGCTGCAAATGAAGCGTTGAAAAAAGTAGATGAAAAAACGAATTCAACAATGGGTAAATTTACTCAAGGCATGAATCTTCCGTTCTAGGAGGTAAATAAATGTACTACCCAGAACCAATATCGAAACTGATTGATAGTTTTATGAAATTGCCAGGTATCGGGCCGAAAACCGCGGCTCGTCTGGCGTTTTTTGTGTTAACAATGAAAGAAGATGACGTTTTATCCTTTTCAAAGGCATTAATTGATGCTAAACGAAATTTAAGCTATTGCTCCGTATGTGGCAACATAACTGATGTAGATCCATGCCATATCTGTACAGACAAACAAAGAAATCATTCTATTATTTGTGTTGTCCAAGATACAAAAGATGTGATTGCGATGGAAAAAATGCGTGATTTCAACGGTATGTATCATGTATTACAGGGAGCTATTTCACCTATGGATGGTGTTGGGCCAGAGGATATTAATGTCGCTTCGCTACTAGTTCGTTTGCAAGATGAGACTGTTCAAGAGCTTATTTTAGCTACGAATTCGACGATTGAAGGCGAGGCAACAGCTATGTATATTTCTCGTCTAGTGAAGCCATCTGGTATTCGAACAACACGGATCGCTCATGGACTACCAGTAGGTGGAGATTTAGAATATGCAGATGAAGTAACGTTATCGAAGGCAATGGAAGGTCGCCGAGAATTGTGAGTGAGGGATTAATATGTTCTTCCGCAGTAAGGGAAAATTAAAAAAAGAATTCGATGACAAGCTTGTGAATCTTATAAAAGGAACAAAAGAGGATTTACAGCAGGCAAAGATAATTGAAGAATTACTAGACGACTATGATTTAGAAGTAATAGCTCAACGCAAAGCTGCGGAGAGTATACATTTTTATTTATTCAAGGAAGCTAGAATTCGTAGAGTATTAATTAAATAATAGTTTTTAAACTTATTTCAGCGGGTGTCCAAACACCCGCTGAAATAAGTTGGTGCCTCGGTATAATTAATATTCATAGAAGCAAAACAGGAAACATAAACTTTCATAATTATATTTTCTAAGGGGGTAACCATATGTCGTGGTTAGTAATTATGAGTTTTTGTGTGCCTGTAGTGCTTCTTTTTCTTTATATAATAATAAGACATGCCAAGATGGGTAAAATTTTAGAAGGAATGTCTGTGTTTTGGTTTAGATTTGCTTTTGCCTTTCTACTATTATTTATTATTCACTTAGGAATAGGGTATGCAGGCTATAATGTGCCGATTAATCTATTTTCAGTATTCACAATTGCAATATTAGGTATTCCGGGTGTGCTAGGGATAACTGCTTTAATATATTTTTTATAAGATGCTTGCAAAATAAAAATATTGTGGTATAGTAATAAGAGTCGTTAAGATAACTGTTGAAAAACAAATGAGTTTTAAATTAAATAATTTATTTGTTGACAATAAGTAAACGACATGATATTATATAAGAGTTGCTGCTAAGAAATGGCAACGAAATGAACCTTGAAAACTGAACAAGCAAAACGTAATCAATATAGTTTTTAGTAGCTAACCTTGAGTTGGTGAACGAAACAAAATTTTGGACATCAAACATGATGCCAGCAAAACAATTTGAGCTAATCAAATTTCTT
>NZ_JBGCCF010000047.1:0-26715 GCF_041262385.1 Lysinibacillus sp. RC46
GAGTCACAGTGCCAAATGAAAAAAGCGAGGTATTCAACGATTTAATCGTTGAATACCTCGCAATGTGAGAAGATATGGACTTTTTCAGTGCCCTCAAGGAACGAGGTGATTTTTTCAATCTTATTTGTAACAATCCTTCTTACTTACGAAGCGACACACTGCCCTAGTAGCCAAAAGCGAATAGATGTCATTCAATATTATGAAGCATCTTCAAACTGACTATTATATAGATCCGCATAGAATCCTTTTTCTGCAAGCAGTTCTTCATGATTACCACTTTCAATAATATCTCCGTCTTTCATAACTAAAATCAAATCGGCGTTTTTAATTGTTGAAAGTCTATGCGCAATGACAAATGATGTTCTGCCCACCATCAATTTATCCATTGCTTTTTGAATAAGTGCTTCAGTACGCGTATCAACGGAACTAGTAGCTTCATCCAAGATAAGCAATGGTGCTTTTTTAACCATTGCCCTTGAAATCGTAATAAGCTGTTTCTGTCCTACAGATAAACTTGTATTATCATTTAAAACTGTATCATAACCTTTTGGCAACGTTCGAATAAAGTGGTGCAAACCTACCGCCTTACAAGCTGCAACTACTTCTTCATCGGTTACATGTTCTTTGTTATAAATGATATTTTCCTTAATGGTACCTTCGAATAACCAAGTATCTTGCAGCACCATGCAAAATAAGTCGTGAACATTTTTACGAGTAATAGACTTAGTCGATACGTCCTCAATCATGATTTCCCCACTGTCTACTTCATAGAAACGCATAAGAAGATTAACAAGCGTTGTTTTACCAGCCCCAGTAGGTCCGACGATGGCCACCTTTTGACCGGCTTCTATATGAGCAGAAAAATCTTTAATAATAAGTTGTTCTTTCGTATATCCGAACTTAACGTTTTTAAATTCTACATTACCTTTTACATCTTTAGCATCTAAAGTGACTTTCTTTTCACTTTCATCTTTAAGCTCCTCTTCTTGTAAGAACTCAAATACACGTTCGCTTGCTGCGGCAGTTGACTGCAGGCTTGTAGCGGCCTGTGCTAATTGAGACAACGGCTGCGTAAATAAGCGGATATACACCATAAATGAAACAATAACACCAAATGTAATAGAACCTTTCACTACTAATGCAGCTCCTACTACACACACAACAACATAACCTAAATTTCCAATAAAGATCATGAGTGGCATCATCATCCCTGACATAAACTGTGCTCGCCAAGCGCTATTAAAAAGACTTTCATTGATTTCGTTAAATTCTTGCGTGGCCGCTTTTTCACCGTTATAAACCTTCATGACATTATGCCCTGAATAGATTTCTTCAATATGGCCATTTATTCTACCAAGGTCCTGCTGCTGGCGTACGAAGTACTTTCGGGATTTGGATATAATAAATGTCATGAATATAAATCCAACGAAAGTCGCAGCAATAGCAGAAAGAGCCATCGTAACATTAATATAGAACATCATAATTAAAGATCCAAAGAACATTACTCCCGCTGTCACTAACGAACCAATACTTTGGTTTAGAGACTGTCCAATCATATCCACATCATTCGTGACACGACTTAACACATCTCCGTAGGTTGTAGAGTCAAAGTATTTCAATGGTAATCTATCAATTTTGTTCGAAATATCTGAACGTAACCTTTTGGAAACTCGCTGCGTAATAGTAGCCATAATAAACGCCTGAATATAATTGAATACAAAGCTCAATCCATACAAAATAGCAAGTAACAGACCGATTTTTCCTATTGCCGTAATATCAATCTCACCGGTCATGCCATCCATTATCAAATCGGTGATCTCACTCAGCTTATTTGGTCCAATGATCGTGAAAATTGTTCCTGCAACTGCCAATACAATGGCAAAGATGATGGCTGGTAAATAAGGTTTACAATAGGCAATCAACTTTCCCATAGGCTTTTTAAAATTCTTTGGCTTTTCTCCAGGAGCCATCATAGGACCTGGACCACCTGGACCTCTTCGGGGCTTATTTGTTTGTGTATTACTCATTTTCCAACTCCTCCTTCGATAGCTGCGAATAGGCGATTTCCTGATAAGTGTTACAAGTTTTCAATAATTCACTATGTGTCCCCATACCAACGATTTTACCTTCATCAAGAACAATGATTTTATCAGCATCTTTAATCGTTCCAATTCGCTGTGCCACAATCAAAGAAGTTGCACCTTTCGTTTCTTTTTTCAAGGTAGAACGAAGTTGACGGTCTGTTTTATAATCTAGGGCAGAGAACGAATCATCAAAAATAAAGATTTCTGGGTTTCTATTCACTGCTCTTGCAATAGAAAGACGTTGTTTCTGTCCTCCTGAAAGATTTGTTCCGCCTTGCGCAATAGCCGCTTCATATTCACCGTCCATTTTCTCCACAAATTCTTGCCCTTGAGCAATTTCCACCGCTTTTTTGATTTCCTCATCTGTTGATGAAGTCTGACCGTTATCACCATAGGCAACATTAGATTTTACCGTACCTGAAAATAATACGGCTTTTTGAGAAACGTAGCCAAGCTTATTATAAAGAGCTTCATGTGCATATTCTTTCACATTAATGCCGTCGACTAATACCTCTCCGTCAGTAGCATCGTAAAATCTTGGGATTAAATTAATTAGCGTACTCTTACCACTACCCGTAGAACCGATAAAAGCAACAGTTTCGCCTTTATGTGCTGTAAAGCTAATATCCTTTAAAACATAGTCTTCTGCATCAGGATATTTAAAACTAACATTACGCAGTTCGATTTCACCTTCGATTCCCTTAGGCGACGATTGCGTTGCGCCATCAATAATTGTCTGAGGTGTATTTAGTACTTCATTAATACGTGCTGCAGATACTGCTGCTCTCGGTAGCAAAATGAATGTCATTGATAATAGCATAAATGCCATAACTACCTGCATTGCATAAGATGAAAATACGACCATATCACTAAACTTACCAATTCTATCCATACCCGCTGCATTATTAATTAAATGCGCTCCAATCCAATAGATTGAAAGGGTTAAACCCGACATAATCAGACCCATCCCCGGCTGCATAAGGGCCATAAGGCGGTTCACAAAAAGATTTGTATCCGTTAAATTGTTATTTACTTTTTCAAACTTTTCTTCCTGATACCCTTGTGCGTTATAAGCATGAACAACACGAATACCGGTTAAACCTTCTCTTGTTACTCGGTTAAGATTATCTGTCAGTTTTTGAACGACTTTAAATTTCGGTAGCACAAAGATGATTAGGTTACCTATCAAAATAAGTAAAACAATGACAGCTACTCCTGTTGCCGCTGACCACTCCCAACTTTTCCCCATGATCTTCAAAATAGCCCATGTTGCAAGGATAGGAGCCTTAATCATAACTTGAAGACCCATTGCAACAGTTTGCTGTATTTGCGTTATATCATTAGTAGAACGAGTAATTAGACTTGCGATTGAAAAACCATTAATCTCCTCCATAGAGAAAGATAAAGTTTTGTTAAATACCCCTTTTCGCAATTCCTTCGAAAGAGACGTTGCTACCTTTGCCGCAAAATAGCCCACGATGATTGCCAATATCATACTGCCAAGGGCACATAAAAGCATCTTCCCTCCAGCTGTCCATATCTCGCTCGTTTTACTACCCTCTGTTTGTACAAGGGTCGTAATTTTAGCCATATAATCCGGCAACTTCAAATCCAGCCAAACTTGCCCTACTATGAACACTATGCTGGCTACAATTAGCGTCCATTCTTTTGGTTTTAAGTATTTAAATATTTTTAACATGTATGCAGTCCCCTCATTTAGTTAGCATGCTAACTATATAGTGATAAAAATTCAAAAATAGCATCTTCTTCAAGATTCAATATTCTCTTTCATAGCATCCATCACTTCAAAAAAAACTTCAAGTTTCTCTTCCGGGATACCTGTTAGTAATTGTTGTTCAAGCATTACTCTACGTGTCATGATACTATCATGTATTTTCAACGCATCTTCTGTTAAGACAATTTTTTTGAGTCTTGAATCATAAGGAACAGTTTGCCTAGTAATCAATCCATTACTTTCCATAGATTTCAGTATTCTAGACGCTGTTGATTTGCGAATAGAAAATTCTCGTTCAAAATCTTTTTGAAACACATCTGTATCTTGATTTTTGTAAAGATAACCAATCGTCCAACCATGCATGGCAGTAAGGTTATCTCTTTCCGTTTGCATAGTACATATAGTTTGATCCAATTGTCTTCTCATTAAGAGTGACAATGTACGCAACTCTAACCCAACTGATCTCCTTTTGCTCAATTTTCTACCTCCGAACTGTTAGCCTGCTAACTTTAGTATATAAAACAAGTTATAGTGTCCCCCATATGTAGCATGGCGTACTTAACAATTTATTCGTAAGACGCTTATGCCATTAGGTGAAAGATGGATCATGTTCAGATTTATCTCCGTATTCAGTTTGCCATATTGACTGCAAAAAATTCAACAAAAAAGCAAAACCACTTTTTAGTTATGAAAATAAGTGGTGTTGCTTTGAAATAAAGTATGCTAAGAAATGACAAATAATAATGTTCATTTCACTTTTCTAAGCCTGAATACGAAAAAAATTACAGCTCGGAATTTGTTGGAAGAAACGGTTTTTGTGCAGTTTAGTTAGGCCTTAAATTTTACATATCTAATTTAGAAAAGGAAAGAATATAAAGGAGTTCCAAATCCGTACTAGAGCTCAATAAGAATTTACAATTTTCAGGAGGATAAGTATGTCTACATTTAATTTGGGTGACAAAGTACCCAATTTTACTCTTCCAGCAGTCAACGGCGAAGAATTCTCTTTTGTATCTCATCAAAACCAGCATAAAAGTTGGCATCTCATTATCTTTTTCAGAGGATCATGGTGCCCTGTTTGTCTTCATGACTTAAAAGAGCTTGAAGAAAACAAAAGTTATTTTGAAGACAAGAATGTACATCTAATTACAATCTCAACGGATCAATTGGAAAATTTAAAGAAAATGGTTGATGAGCACAATCTTACCTTTACCGTCTTAGCAGATGAAGAGTTAAAAACATTAAAAGCATATGATGTGTTTTATCACGGAGAAGAAGCACCCTATGAGGATCATGGTACGCATGGAGAGCCAGCTTATTTCCTAGTTGATGAAAATGGACAACTACTTTATCAACAAAAACAAACAAGTCCATTTAGACGCCCATCATCTACTGAACTTCGCAAGATTGTCCAGTATATTGGAAAGAATTTAAAGACAAATCAATAAATAATAATATATGATTGGGCGCAATTGTAGAGCAACATAAATAGAAAATGATCAAACTTTATTTGCAGTATACGATTGACCTAAAATCTAAAAATGCTTCAAAATAAAAGGTAATCCCATATTAGACATGACTAAGATAGGATTACCTTTTTCTGTATGTGGAATCAATTCCGTCTGTTATAACGTAATAATATAGGCTAAAACAAAGCTAATTCCAAATTCGAATTTCGCAAGTTATTAATTAGATTATATTTTCATGTTTAATTCTCTATTAGGGTTATAGGATTTTAGCCATTTTTCAGCTTCACTAACCATCCACGTTCCAAATTCATTTAAAAACGATAACAATAAGTTTGTATCTATTATGGGTGTTATGGCATATTCAAGTGCTTTTTTCATGTCCCTTTCCTTTTCAGGGAAATATTCCGAAAACAATTTATAAGCAGGATATAAATCCCTTGTATATGTGTTTGCTTTAGTTATGACAAGTCCAAGTCCTGCTCTTACAATAATTTTCATAATCCACTTGCAACAATCTTTAATATCCTCTATATCAGAATTATCTTGAAGATCATCACAGGCATTTTTAATTTGACCTTGCAAATGAATAAGGTGGTCATTTGCTAAAGCTTCGTCAGCTTTATATCTTGGTAATTGAGGTATCAAATCTTCTCCAAACACACATATTCCATGGGTTTTAAGTATGAAACTAATTATTGAAAAAGATGACGAATTTAAAATATCTTCTATGCCGTAAAAACTTAGTTCAATACCATCTACACAAGTATGTTTTTGATTTAATTCTTGTTCCACTTCTTTTATCCGCTTTAACTGCAGTTTATTAGGGTTTTGTTTTGTAACCGCTATTGTGTCTAAGTCAGCTACGCCTTCAATACCTATCCCTTTTGGAATAGATCCTCTTATGTATACACTATGTAAGTCATCTTGAAGATGAGTGGAATACGTATTAACCACATCGTATATCACAGGAAGAAAAATTGGGTTGATTTTATTCCAGTCTGAATGGTTAATAATGTAACCATCTCTATCAGTAACACATAAGCTTCCAATTTCTCTAATAGTAGTCATCACATATCTCCTTCTACAATTTTAGTTGTAAATCAATCTACAATCACTCTACCTGGGTAATTTTTTATCGTTTGCCAGTAGTCTGCTGCTTTTGTTCTCTTGTAAAACTTATAAAATGGTTCTTTTTGGCGAGCAAGTTCTTTATAGACCCTAATTATTTCCTGTAAAAGATTTTCGATATGCTGTACAGACACTTTCTTCACAAAAAGCTCCCCTGCCTGTGCGTTTTTACCCATCGGAACAGCCCCTAAATACACATCAAAGCTATCTTTCTGATATACAAGCCCAATATCATCATATACGGCATTATAGCAAGCTGATGCACAGCCATTCATATTAATGCGAATCCTGCTTGGTACTTCCAAGCCTTCAAGCTGCTGATACAGCTCCTCTGTAATCTGTGCTGCCTCCATTTTATCGCCATCACAAAAATCACAAGCCTTCATAGTTACAATCTGTCCTTGCTTTGCAATATATAAGCCCGCCTTTTCCAACTTCCTTTTGGCAGTCGTTAATTCTATTGTCGGTACAGATAGTAGTATACTGTAGGATGCAGAATATTTAATAGCGCCACTCACTCCGACTACCTCTGCGATTGTTTGAAATTGTGCTGGTGTATAATGTTTGTTGATAATGCCAGGACTCACAGCAAGACGCGTAAATTCACCTTCTATGTTTAACTTAGCAAATGTTTTTTCAGGAATATTATGGCTAAAAGCATTTATAGTCATTTTTACCCTCCTCCTATAAAAAAAGCTAGCACATGGCTAGCTCCTCTTCTTTATTGAAAGCTTTCTGGATAAAATCCTTGTGCCAAAATTTGTATTGCTTCAGCCGCACGAACACCTTCAGACGCTGCTGATAGTGGTAAAATAACGAAACGTTTGTTTAATACCGCTTCCGTTTCTTTTAGTGCCGGATCATTTTTTAGGAAATTAATTTTTTCTTCAGCAGTAGTTGAACCATAGTCAATTACAACGATAACTTCCGGGTTGCGCTCAACTACATCTTCTTTTGAAACGGTTGTCCAGCCAGACTCAACATCCCCAAAAATATTTTTTCCACCTGCTACTGTCACAAGTTCATTCATGAAGTTTTGGGCAGCAGTGAAAACTTCTTTCTCACCACTATCAAATACAAGAATACGTAAATTCCCCTCCTCTTGCGGAAGCTTCGTACGAATATCCTCTACATCTTTTGTCATTTGCTCAATTAACTTTTCTCCACGCTCTTCCACATGGAATATCTTGGCGATGTTACGAATATCGCCGAAAATATCCTCTAACTTAGGATTTTTAATGCTTGAAGATGTATGTAAATAAGTGTGGATGCCAAGTGCTTCTAGTTCTTCTGGTGTTCCAACACCCTTCTCACTAAACCCGCTTTTCCAGCCTGCATATAAAAAATCTGCTCCTGCATCAATCACTTGTTCCTTTGTTGGGTATTGCTCAGCTAGTACCGGAACTTTATCATAAGCTGCCTGTAACGGTGGATAAATTGCATCATCTAAATATGCTGTTCCGACCATTGAATCCTCTAAGCCTAACGCTAGCATAATCTCTGTCACATGCTGATTTAAGCTAATTGCTTTTTTAGGTGCTTGCGAATAGACTTGTGTCGTATCGTTATTGTCAATCGTTACTTCCGTTGCTCCTGCTTTTGCTGGTTCTACTTGTTCACTTTGCGATGCTGAATCCTGTTTTTCCTCGTTACCACAAGCCGCTAAAATACTTAGCATTGCGATTGCAAGAACAAGCCATACGCTTTTTAATGTCTTCATGTCTACTTCTCCTTTTTTCTAAAAAATATATTGAAAGAAATCTAAGTCTCTTAAACTAACTATAAAAATTGCTCAGATATATAATAAATATGCGGCTTTTTCGTGACAGGATGTACATTAACTTCTGCATGTACACCAAACACCTTTTGTAGCAATGAGGGTGTTAATACATCAAACGGAGTTCCATACGCCGCAATTTCTCCGTCCTTTAAAACATAAATTTTATCGCAATAAGTTGCTGCAATATTTAAATCATGCAAGGCTACAATGACCGTAATCGGCAAGCTCTGTATTAAATCCATAAGCTGGAGTTGATGCTGAATATCTAAATGATTCGTTGGCTCATCTAATGCCATAACCTTAGCCTGTTGCGCCAAAGCCCTTGCAACAACGACTCGTTTTTTCTCACCACCAGATAATGAACTAAAAGTACGTTCACTTAAATGCAGTACGCCTGCTTGCTGCATCGATTCCTCGACAATAGCTAGATCTTCTTTTGTATCCACTTCCATAAGCCTTTTATGCGGTGTACGTCCCATTGCAACAAGATCCTTAACAGTAAACTCAAAAAGCACTGGTGTTTCCTGCCCTACGACGGCTAGTTGCTTTGCTATCTCCTTTGAAGATTGCTTGTAAATATTTTCATTAAATAAAAATACTTCTCCCTCTTGAGGTTGTAGCATACGATACATATTTTTTAATAGGGTCGATTTCCCACTGCCATTAGGTCCAATTATGCCCACAAACTCGCGTTCTTGAATATGTACAGAAACATTGTTTAATATTTTCACCTGCTGCACGGCAAAAGTAAGGTTCTTTGCTACGTATACCATCTAATTTTCCTCCCCGAAAGAATACATTTGCTTACGCAACATCCATATAAAAAATGGGCATCCGCATAAAGCAGTAATAATTCCAATCGGCATTTCCTCAGGTGCAATCACAATACGCGCAGCTGCATCAGCCCATATTAAAAATATCGCACCAATTAATGCACTGACTGGCAGTACAAACTTATAATTTGAGCCGACAATCATGCGTACGATATGTGGAATAATCAGTCCTATAAAGCCAATTGCACCACTTACAGCAACAAGGACACCTGTTAATAGGGAAATTAATAGAATTAGTAGCAATCGAAATTTCTCTAAATTAATCCCCAGCGTAACAGCAGATTCTTCGCCTAGTAAAAGTAAATTCAAATGACGTGCATGAAGACGTAAAATTACGTAGACGACCGTTAAAACAACGAACGGAATCATTAAATTTACCCATTTCGCTCCAGCCAGACTTCCCATCATCCAATACATCACTGCCTTTATACCGCCCTCTTCTTTCGCCATCATCAGCATAAAATTCGTCATTGCTGACAAAACTAGTGACACGGCAATTCCGGCTAATAATAATCGAATAACTGAAATTCGCCCCTCAACTCGTGCTAAGAAAAACACGATTAGTACTGCAATCGTCGCACCTATAAAAGCCGCAAGTGATAGCGCATACATACCTAAAAATGAAAAAGCGCCCAGTAAAATAACAGACGTCGCCCCGACAGATGCACCGGAAGATACACCTAAAATATAGGGGTCTGCGATTGAGTTGCGAACTAAAGCTTGAATAGCAGCTCCCGAAATTGCAAGACCCGCTCCGACTATTATGGCAAGTACTACGCGGGGAGTACGAATTTGCCAGATGATGATTTCCTGCGAACGACTCCAATCTTCTGTAATGCCAAGTGGATTGAACGGGATATGCGATAAAATAATGCGCCATACAATACTAGGTGTTATAGACACAGAGCCTACCATTATCGCTAACGTCAAGGATATTAGAACGACACCAGTCAACACTAATAAGAGTAGGTTGATTTTTCTAGTTGTTGGATTCTTCAAAACGCTCTCCTCTCTTAAAGCAAAGGGCATAAAAAAATCCCCTTGTCTACAAGAGGATGTCATAGTTAAATAAAGGGCGTCTCTTCCCAGTCACTACAACCATCCTCGTGGTTCTATGTAAGTTTGTTGCTTTTATTGGCAGGTCTCCTGGCTTAGGTTCATCATCTATACGCCTTCCCATAGCTCGCTACAGTGACATATTGTATAGACTCTCCATTACAGTTGCGGGACAGCATCGGATTTGCACCGATTTCCCTTTTAAGCAAACGAACAATGTCATTCGCACCAACAAAAATTATTAAGTTATAAGAGGAACAATATCAGAATATTTTCCAGATAGCAATTACATTATATATTACATTAAAGTAAAAATAGTAATAAACGAGAGATTAATAGCCAGAAAATAGAACTGTTAAACATTAATTACTATTGGAAAAATAAAATAAATTTAGACAATAATTTATCTTACCTTACTATACAAATTCCTCATAGTACGCTATTAGTCTCGATATTCAATATCAGTGAGGGCAACACTCTACATGATCTACTAACAAATCTTTCATTCTATTTTGGTTATCTATTTTTATAAATGGAAATTATAAAAATACAAAGGATTTTCTTTTCTACTTGGAAGTCATTAGGTTGAGATAACCTTCATTTCATAAAATAATTGTTTAGGGTAGTGAGAATTAATTCAACAAGATTCATAAATGCTTAATTTTAATCCTTTTTTTCAAATTCCATCTTCCAACTAAAATATTCGTTGTCAGTATTTTTTTCATATTTTAATTGAGCATCGAATTTAGAACCTTTTTTACTTGTTAAGCCTTTTACCAATACCGTTCCATCGGCTAGCAATTTCTTCACCATTGTTTTGGTAGGCTTCTTCTTCTTCGCGGCTAAAAATTCATCGTTTTTCCAGATGACAAATTTACAGCCCTTTTCCCAGTTACTGCAGCCGAAGCCTTTTTGTCCTTCGATCACGCTATGACCACATAATGGGCATTTCCCTACTACTTCAAATTTCTTCTTCGCTCGTGTTACTTTGCTGAGTGTCACATCTTCACTATTTTTAATCGTCTGAACGGCATTGACGGTGAAAAAAATCTCATCCGCAATTACTTTTCATTAAACTCAAATTCAATTTTTCCTTCTACCAAACGAAGTGACGCATTAAATTGTTTACCATTCTTTGACTTAAACCCTTTAACCACAGCTGTTTTACCAATCTTACATAAATCATTAATGTTCTTTTCAGTTAGTTTTTTTCCTAGTAACCTTTCTGGGAACGTTTGCTTACAACCATTTTTATAATTCGAACAACCGTAAAAACTTTTACGCAAACCTATTTTTCCTACTTTGCATGTCGAACATGGCACAATATCTTTCACAGCAGCTGGTTTAAACTGCTCAGCTTCAATTGAAAGTGACTCTAATTGTTTAGGTACCTCCGCTATTAATTGAGTAATAAACTTGCCTATGCTTTCAATAAAATGTTTTGCAGAGCCTTCTCCACGACCAATTTTATTTAAGTAAATTTCCCATTTTGCAGTCATAGATGGACTTGAAAGTAATGTCCCTTCGATAGCCCGACATAAAAGCTCCCCTTTCGGCAAAACGCTCACTATGTTTTTTCGTACTTCAATAAATCCATGCTTTTTAATGGTCTCTATAATGCCACTTCGAGTTGCTTCTGTACCAATACCTTCAATCGATTTCAGCACCTCGATTTCTTCTTCATCCTCAACTGATTTACCACATGTTTTCATCATCGTAATGAGTTGCCCTTCTGTATAAGGCTTAGGAGGCGTAGTTGTGCCTTCTAGAATAGAAACCTTACTTTGTACCATTTCATCTTGGAAAACAACAGGTAACGATTCCTCACGCTCTTGCATCCCTTTTTCACTTAAAAACAATTCTTTCCAACCTTTTACAAGTTCTGTTTTCCCTACCGTTTTAAACTCTAAATTTTTGACATTCGTTATAATCGTTTTTTCATCGTATTCATAATCTTGGTGAAACATGGCGAGTGTCGTATTGACTATTTCGAAATAAATATTTCTTTCATCAGCATTCATTGATTGTAACGCTTTTTCTGTTGGCACTTTTTTCGTTGGAATAATAGCATAGTGCTCCCCAACGTTGGCACTGTCGACATAGCGTTTGTTATTCCCGCGATTAATCGCATTAAATGGCTTTCCAACGAGCTGCTGATATTTTGCCAATGATTCATTTAAATAGGCAAACTCATTATGTGTAATGAGGTGTGAATCGGTACGTGGGTAAGAAACGAGCTTTTTCTCATAAAGTGATTGCGTAAGTTTCAACACATGCGACGGGCTGTATTTCCAACGTTTATTGGCGTTGGCTTGTAATGTTGATAACGCATGTAGTTTGGGTGGTGCAATACGCTTCGTTTTGTTCGTTACACTCGTAATTAGACCTGTATCCATCGGTTCAACCCCATGTTGTTGCAATAATTGCACAGCCTCTGCACGCTCTTTTGTTTTTAACTTTGCCTTCCCTTTATATACACCATTTTGTGCTTTAAAGATCCCTTCAATTTCATAAAAATTTTCAGGCTTGAAATGTTCAATTTCCTGTTGTCTTTTATAAATTAAATATACGGTTGGCGATTGCACACGTCCGATGGAGATACTACCCTTAAAGCCTTTTTTTTGTAAAAGTAGCGTATATAGGCGACTACAGTTCATGCCTACTAACCAATCGCTAATTTGACGTGTTTTTGCTTCTTGGTACATGAGCAGATCACGCTCATTACTTTGCATATTATTAAAACCTTTTCGAATTTCCTCAACTTCTAATGAATTGATCCATAATCGTTTAACAGGCTTATTTACTTTTGTCATTTTTAAAAGTGAGTAGAAGATATTTGAACCTTCACGTTCACTATCACAGCAGTTATAAATCATTGTTACTTGCGGATCACTAAAGATTTTTTTTACTGCATTAAATTGTGAATACATTTTAGAGACAACTTTATCTTCAAATTTTTGTGGAATGATAGGTAATGATCCAAGCGACCATTTCTCCCATTCCTTTTGATATTCTTTTGGTTCCTTTAATTCAACAAGATGACCAACTGCCCAGGTAATTACTGCACCTTCAGGAAAAGTAGAACAAGGTTCCAATTCAATAAATATTTTCTCTTTTTGTTTAATTTTAAATGCATCAGCATAAGCTCTTGCTTGAGATGGTTTCTCTGCCAAAATGGCGATTTTCCCCATTAATCATCACATCTTCTTTAAAATATTTTAGTAACTTTTTAATATATAAACATAAAACTCAACTAATCAGATTAGTTGAGTTTATTATGAAATACCTTACTACTATTTTACTTTAAACAATTTAAAATATCACTTACTAAAATCTTTAAATGTTGGCGGTATCCCCTTCTAAAGCTACAACTTCCGGAACAGTTCATTGTATCTTCAATAATTGCACATGTTGGCTCAAGAAGAACACTAATAAAAAAATTGCATCTGATCTTTTAAGTTAGTACCAGATACATTTTTTTTGAGTTCGAAAGTTAAGTTATTAAAATAAAAGTGCAATATTTTTTATGTACAATTGCACAAATTAAAAAATCCCTTCACTTAGAAATATCTTCACAATCTTATGTAGTACTTACTACAAATGATGGAATTTCAAGGCTCTTATTTGATAAACTTGAAAATGAGATTTTTACAAATAAATACAATGTTTCGAAATATAGCGAAAAAGAAATTCTTGAAGTACTTTTGAATGGAAATCCAATGAATGCGAAGTTGAATTATGGGTACCAATTAAAAGTTAGATTTTGAGACTTTTAAAAAACTGGTAAAAATATAATCTGACCCAATAAAGTTAGACATATTTAGTTAAGCATCTTCTAAGACCTGAGAGGTAACCACCGGGCTTAGGTCTTTTAATTTTCTCTTCATTCGTTTGTGATTGTAATAGTGAATATAGTCCTTGAGTTCCTGTTCAAAATGTGCCATAAACAATCCCATATAATAGACAGATTAATTTACTTTCTTTTCTGTCTACCATAGGGGAACCATATCAATATTTAATAAGTCTATTTGTTCGCATATAGTCTTTAGCCATGTAGTAAGCACTTATTGAAAACATTTGAGTTAGAATTTTCTTGTTTTTAAACAAGCTTTCAAAACTATCAAAACCAATTAAATTAACTTCAATATTTTCAGTATCATCTAAATCTTGCTCATATGCCTTATATGCATCTAAGATAAGATACGTTATAACTTTATTATTCTGTGTAGCGGGATTCACGAAATATTCTCCTAATAAAATCGGTTTTATTTTAGAAATATATCCAGTTTCCTCTTTAACTTCTCTCAGAATTCCTTCTTGATTAGTCTCCCATTCTTCTATTTTGCCTGAAGGTATCTCTAGAAAAATTCCGTTAGCTGCATATCTGTATTGTTTAACTAAAACAAGCTTTTTATCTTTTGTAATAACTACCGCATTAACCCAATCACTGTATTCATTTACATGGTAATTTTCAATGACTAAGCCATTAGGAAGTTGACATCTATCTTTTCTTAAATTACCAAATTCACTCTTATATAAAAACTCTGATTTTAATGTCTTCCACCTCATACTTAAGCAACCCTCCCTCTACAAACCTAAAAGTACCAATATTCCGACTAATTATACTAAGATTTCAGGTAGGTTTCAAATATCAATAGTTTCATTTAACAGAGCCATAGTAGCGGATCATATTTAATGAAAAAGGAAGAACTGTCCTACAAATTGCAGAATGTATGATAGTGCCAATTCGCATTGAAATTAAAACCTTTATTTATTGATACATATGATTTTATATTTATTCTTTTGTTAACAAAATAAAGAGCCGCATTAAAATGCGACTCTTCATCTTTGCATTATTTATTCCCATGACTCAGATCTTTATGGCCGAACTTCGCTAAAAAAGGGATATGTTTCGTTAGTTTGTTATAGATATTGAACAGAACTTGTACAACCGGCTCCAATATTTTGGAGAACTTGATAATGACAAAGCTTGCCCCAAATGACAGAAGGGCTCCTCCAATCACGTCGGCTGGATAATGTACTCCGACGAAGATACGTGAAATCCCTACTAGGATAGCCCATACTAATACAGGATACTTCCACGAGTCTTTTCGTAATAGCAACGTACATGCTAAAGAGAATACTAATACTGAATGATCACTTACAAATGAAGAATCGTCAGCATGTGGTACTAACTGATGAACATTATACGTTATGAATGGTCGTGGATGATAGTTGACAAAGTGAATGAGTGCGTTTAAACCCAATCCAAGTAAACATGTAAAGACAATGTAAAAAGCAGTATATTGTTTTTCTGTCCTTTTTTCTTTGTTTGCTGTAAACCATAAAAATAACATAAATACGATTACGACATAAGGAACGCTATCAGTGATGAAAATCATCCCTTTATCTAGTAAAGGATAGCGACCAGCTAAATCATTAATCCATTGAAATACTTCATAATTCATTTTTAAATCTCCTTGCTTTTAATTTCTCAGTAAATTAAAGTTTTCAAATATGCGCTGTTTCCAGTTGAATACTTGCTTACCCTTTCATACATGACGTCATCATACGCCTCATAGTTTCCATTCATCAACAAAACACAGATGAAACTGAAAAAATCCATATCTCCCCCAAATCATTATCTACAATATTAAATCCTAAACTAGAAAATATTATAGTAAACTAGCAAAAATCAGTATAAAGATGATAAAATATTTTTATAAAGGGGGCTTCCAATATGGGAAAATTAAGCAAAAGGAATATACTGTGGATTGTGCCAATCGGAATTTTAGGGGTGTTCTGGTATTTTTACGGTCCACAAAAGGACATTACAGATAATGAATATATTACATATGTAAAAAACTATTCATTCGAAAATAGTAGTAAAACAATAGAATCGGGCTTTGCTAACGCTTGTCAAAATCCATACTGGGTTTATTTTGAAACTCAAAAAGGGCAGGACGTTGTAGAATTTAAAGGAGAATGTCCTGTCGATAATAAAGCCGCGAAAGTGAATGTTCAATTTTTAGTTGACCGTGATATGACAAATGTGAGAAACGGTGCAATGCTGGTCGATAATAAAATGCAGGAGGAAGCAGATCGAGATAAATACCTTCTCGCTTTAGTAGGTAAATAAATAGTTAAAAGCTCTCGTTTGAAAAGCGACGAGAGCTTCTTTTTATTGAATCGAGGGATAGAAATGCCTAACTGACGGATTGAACCACTCTACCGACGGATAACTCCCCTCAACACTTTATAAAGAATTGATTATTTCACAGCTTTCCAAATGGTCCATCTGTCCTTTTCAACTATAGAACCTTCAATTGAAATCGACTTATCAATATAATTCACTAATTCATTTAATTCTTCATCGTCTAATTCGTGCAAAATACTTCTGCCTGTTCTTTCCCGTAAATCTTTTAACAATTGCTCTTTCTGTTCATAGACATTTCTTGTTTCCCATAGCTTTACTTCTTTAATCTCGCTAAACCCAATTGCCTTAAGTGTCTCAACTACTAGCTCACTACTATGTCTGCGTTTTATTTCTTGCTCCTTTAATTTTGGAAAACGCTCAAAGAAATAGCCTCTAATATGGTGGTCATCACCTTTTAATAAACAATCTTCAGGTGTCCGGTCTTGGATAATGTAAACCCCTTTATCCTCCAAAATTCTGTATGCCTCTTGAAAACAATCCTTTAAATCTCGGATATGATGAATTAAAGCTCTTTCCAGTACTAACTGGAAGCTGTCATTGTCCAAGCCTGTAGCCAATGCATTTCCTTGCTTGAAAGTAATAGTATGATAGTCTTTACAGTTTTCTTTAGCCCCAACGAGCATAGCCTGTGAAAAATCCACACCTATTACAGAAGGTACGCCCATATTTGCTAATGCTTTCGAGTAAATGCCTCCGCCACAGCCAATATCTGCAGCCTTAGAAGTATTCATGATAGGGACAAGTTCTTTCATTGCTTCCATCCACGAATGGTCAGCTTGTCGAGTTGTATAAGTAGTTTGATTGTCTTTATTGTGAAAATCAATGCCCATCTTCATCACTCTTTTCTGTTTTTTATGCCAATCTTGATGGATATTCTTGCTAACATTATTTTACAACCATTTTGTACATAAGTGAAATCAATGTTAATTATTAATTTCCATAAGTTATTCTTATCACAGAAGTATCCGTTCTGATTTTGAGAGTGTTTACTTTGCTTTTTAAAAAAATAAACTGTATCCAAATTGTTCGTAGTGCAACAATTGAGATACAGTTAAAAAGTGAATCTTGGCCATTTGTTTAGATGACACAGTTATATTAAAGTGCAAATTCAATAGTTTTAGCTGTTCGCTCCGCTACAGATTTCCCCATAATTTGCTCAACAAGATATAAAGCCATATTAATTCCTGATGAGACACCTCCAGAAGTTATGAGGTTACTATCATGAATAACTTTGCTTTCTGATACTACTTGAATCTCAGGGTATTTTTCTTGTAAATTTTTTAATGCTAAATGATGAGTAGTGGCTTTTTTGCCATTTAATAATCCAGTATGTCCTAAAATATACGCACCCGTGCAAACTGAGCATATGTATTCACTATTTTTATGTTTGATAATCCACTCTTGAATTTTATTGTTTTTAATTATAGATTGCACAGCTCTTAAAGGTCCCCCTGGAATGATTAGAATATCTAATTCAGGACTATTGTCAAAACTAAAGTCAGGTACTACTTTTATTCCTGAATGCGTTTTAATTTGCTCCCCAGTTTCCGAAATGGTAAATACTTCAAATGGTTTCGTAGGTAATAATTCTTTTTTATAAAGAGTAAGAGCTTCCTCGACTTTATTCTTAGTTGTCAGTGCTAGTACTTCTGCTGGGCCAGTAAAATCTAAAACATCTACATAATCATAAAGTAAAATGCCAACTCTTTTTGTTTTCATTTTAAGATCCCCCATCGCCATGATAGTTCTTTAAGTACGATTATAACACGATTATCCATTTAACTTATCATACAACTAATTTTGTAACTCAATGGAAAATATCATTCGTTTTTAAATATTGATTAGATTCATCATACTACTAGCCTTCTATACTTCTTCAGCACTTCTTCACAAATTTATCCCCCTACTCACTATCTTTTTCAATAATTGAACGTAATCCACTAGCTTCAAAAGTTCCTTTTAGCATTGTTTCCATTAACATAGTAGCGATTTCCTCTGGTGATTGTTGCGTATCGCGTTGTAGCCAGTACGTAATAACTCCTAAAATGGCATTTGAGTTATACGCTAATATTAATTCGATTGGAAACCTCCATTTGCTTTTATCAATACGATTAACTAGAAAAGTATTGAAATATCTCACAAAAAACTGTCTCATTTTTTCATGAAAAAAAGGGTCACCATTTGGACTTAAAATTAATTTTAAGAAATCAGCTTCTTCATAAAACACATGTAAGATTCGGATCATTACAGGTAATCGTTCATCTAAAAACTGATTGACATCCAACTCTAAATTTGTAGTTTCATCTAAAATGACGTTGAATTTTTCAAAAATTTCGTTCTCGTACTGTTCTAATAAATTGTATTTATCCACGTAGTGTAGATAAAAAGTTCCTCGATTAATATTGGCACGCTCCGTAATATCTCGAACGGTGATAGCTTCAAAGTTCTTTTCAGAAAGCAAAGAGAAAAATGCTTGTTTAATTTCATTTTTCGTTCGTATAATTCGTCGATCTGTTTTTGACATAGAGTCATTCCTCCCTTTTAATGAACACATTTATTTATATGTTGAGTATTGAACACTTTGGCTGCTTTTGATTATAGGAAGTGATTTTTTTAGAGTATATAATCAAACTTAGAAATAATCAACACGATGTACATTATCTGAAAGGAGAATTTTCATGAAAGAAAATAAGTTTTTCGGTATAGCGTTTGTGGCTGTACTCTTATTATCCTTCATTTTTGTAGCAACACAAATCCCTGGTGCCCATTCATCACCTAAAGATCTTCCAATCGGTCTTGTTCTTGAGGATGAAGGTAACATGGGGCAAACTTTTGTCGAGATGATACAAAAAAATTCACAAGCGACAAAGGAATCACCGTTTAAATGGGCAGTATTAAAAAATGAACAAGAAATGAAAGAAAAATTAGCGAATCAAGAATTGTATGGAGCTATTTATATCCCTATAGATTTCTCTGAAAAGTACGCTTCATTCCAATCACCAACCCCTACATCAGCAATGCTAAAAATTTATATAAACCAAGGGAAAAATGCAAACGTTGCAACTATGGTTACACAAGCTTTATCTACAATGGTTGAAAAAATGAATGACAATGTCAGCGCCCAATTATTAGCAATTACTAAAAAAAATAATATTCCGTTAAACGCTAATCAAGCACGCACTTATTCAACGCCTATCCAAAGTGAAATAGTCAATGTGCATGAAACCGGTAAATTAAGCAATGCACCACTTTCATTCTTCCAGCCTATTTGGATGAGTAGTTTAATCAGTGCTATTCTTTTATGGTTTACGGGTAGAAATCGCAAGTTTAATTCTGTATTGGAGCAACTTAAATTCCGAGGATTTCAGGCATTGATTGCCATGATCATTGGTTTATTTGGAGGCTATTTATTAACTTGGTACTCCACTTGGATGCTGGATTATGAGTTTGCAGATTTTCACCATGTTGCTCTATTTTTATCACTGACTTGCGCAACATTTATATTATTAATACTAGCTATCACTACATGGATTCAATTTGCGAGTTTACCAATTTTCGTACTTTTAATGTTCTTTGGTTTACCGCTTCTACAAATTGCACCAGAAATGTTACCTAGTTTTTACGCTGATTGGATTTATCCATGGTTACCATTCCGCTTTATGTTTGAAGGATTAAAGGAGATTCTTTTCTTCAGTGGAAAACTTTGGAGCTCTGCAGCAGTTACATTATGCTGGATGGCTGTTGTAAGTATTTTAGTATTACTTCTATCTGTAGTAAAACGTAGTTCCTATATAGAAGAAGATGTTTCAGCAGAAGGATTAAGTTCTGATATGAAAGAAAGGGAAGTTTAAATTCGAGTGAAGCCATACAAAAAACTCATGCAATTATTTTTTGCATGAGTTTTTTGTTCAATTTATTTTGAATCTACGGACTGGATAATATTTAGTTCAAGAATTCGAATTTCTTTATTTAGCTTAGCAATGGCCCCTTCTATTTGTTCAAAGCGTTCTAAATGATTTTTACTGACATTGTGCGTGGGTAGCGTTTCTTTTAACGCTGCCTTCCCCGCATATAGAATTTCAAGTAAATCCAATTTTTCAAAATAAGCTGTGCTATATTGTATTCCCATTTCACAAAGCCCCTTACTATTACTTTTTCACCACTAATAAAAACCCTAGCCTTTACTAGCACTATAACCGAAAAAAGCAAGCACAAAACCATGTCTTAGTTATCATTTATTATCCAATAAAAGGTATACATTGATGCTAATAAATATATTTCTGTAGGTTAATGTCGAGTTTATCTATTTTTTAAGATGGAATAAACAAATGTATCATGCGCCTGGCCATTTTGATACATATAATCTCGAAGAATTCCTTCATTTTGAAAACCCACTTTAGTTAGTAGCTTATTCGATGCTTCATTTTCTATAAATACAACAGCACCTATACGAGTAAGCCCCATATGTTCAAAGCCATACGACACAATTTCGGTAACCGCTTCTTGAGTATATCCATTTCTCCAATAATCAGGATGAATTTCATAACCGATTTCTGCTCGTCTATGGATAGGCGACCAAGCGTTAAAACCAATTGTGCCGATTATACCCTTTGTTTCCTTTCTTTCTATTCCCCATCTTACCCCTCTTTTGCCAGCAAAGTTCTTTGAAAATAAATTCACTAAATTTTCTGCTTGCTGTATCTCTTTAAACGGCTCAACGCCATAATAGCGAGTGACTTCTTCATTAGAAAAACAATTAAAGACACTTTCCGCATCATCCTGCGTCAGTTCTCTTAAAATAAGTCTTTCTGTCTCTAAATTAGGAAACATTGATTCTCCTCCTTTACTATCACCTATTCTCCACACTTCTAGTAAAATCCTTTAAAAACAAAAAAGCACACCAAATAGAAAGTGTGCTCATTTTGTTTGAGTGATGTTATCCAAAAATTTGCGCTGCTATAGCATATAACGTATTATTTCTTATCGGCATTTTCTCGGCGTGAAGAATCATAACAGGAGGTTTATTTGCCTCTGTAAAGCCACTTTGCTCTATCCATTGTATAAATTCAGCATGACCATATGGTACATCAATTCTTAATTTTCCATTATGATCTTTCGCTAAAATATTTATTATGAGACTGGCTGTTTTAGAATCAGGTGCTATAATCGGACCTAAAATTAGATTGATTGGCCCTAAAATAGACAATCCAAAACCTATAATATTTGCATCATAATCCTTCACAACAATACATTGCTTTGATTGCTTTATCCTATTCCGTAGAAAATTACTTCTTTTATCTCCAAAGGCAGCAGCATCTAAGCTAACAATATCAGCAAAATCACGCTCGTTAAAATTTTCAATCGTATAATCATTAGAAGTTAAGTTATAGGCACCGACATAATTGTCAATCAGATATTTATGTACATAATCTACTGTGGTAAAGCCCATTTTCGCATACATCGGTTCACCATCTTTCGTTGCGACGAGCATAATTTCTGTATGCTCTGAAACACTTTCAATACATTTTTGAGTAGCTAATTTCCCTAAACCAAGCCCTCTGTAATTTTCATGTACAATGACCATACCTATCGAAGCTAAATTTGAATCATATGTGATAATGGCAGCACTTGAAACAATTTTTCCCACAGCATTTTTGTGCCCAAATATTTTACCTGACATCATCACCGTTCTAATTTCAGATTCATCGTAATCCCACCCGACAGAGTCAGAAAGTGCAATTAATCCCGAAATATCATTTGCATCGAATAATACTAACTGTAATTGATTAAATGTAGTCATTCTTCCCTCTCCCCACACAAGAACATTTGTTTCCATTATATATATATACTCTATTGTGCACAAGTGCAATTTAAAACGTAGCAATGTGAATAAGTTGATTGCAGTGGAGGCTGGGCGACTCCTCGGGGATCAGCGATTCAGAGGAACGAAGGCTAAAACCATCACGTCCTGTGATAACGCCTTCGTGACCAACATCGTGTTGGCCCGAGACCCTGCAGCGCAGCGAAGCGGCTCATCGGACGCCCCCAGGAAGCTCTGCTCTGCGCGAAGGCGAAGCGTCAGCAACAACAAAGCGCCCAGCCGGAACGGAAATCAACCCCACGTTCTGATGAAGACCTAACGTATGCAAGTGATAGAAAATATTTCTATATTTCCCTTTAAAAAATTTCAAATATCTCTATAATAGAAGCTAGACTATGCACTCCTACTTTAAGCATATTTAGGTGATTAATAATGACATCTTATGAACGAATACTTATAATGGTCCCGCCGTTTCCCTAGCTACGTCTACTCTTTTCTAAAGAAGTAGATTTTGCTTGTAGGAGGGCAATAAGTTGAAAAAACATGTAGCACCATCTTTATTATTAATGATTGTTCTTGTAGCTTTTCCACAGATTAGCGAGACAATCTATACACCATCTCTACCTGATATTTCAGATGCATTAAATGCTTCAAATCGCTCTGTACAGTTAACCTTAAGTATTTATTTTATAGGGTTTGCTATAGGTGTCTTTTGTTGGGGATGGCTTTCTGATTTTATTGGACGAAGACCGGCCATGCTAGGCGGTTTAATTTTTTATAGTATTGGCAGTTTCATGTGTTTTTACGCAGAAACTATTACTTTTCTATTAGTTAGTAGATTTATACAAGCTTTTGGGGCAGCGACAGGCTCAATAATTACGCAAACCATTTTGCGAGAAAGCGTATCTGGCAGTCAAAGACATGTTATGTTTGCGCAAATTTCTGCGGTGATTGCCTTTACCCCTGCAGTAGGGCCACTAATTGGTGGCTGGGTTGATCAAGGATTTGGCTTTAGAGCTGTTTTCTTTGTACTCGTTGCGATGAGTATTTTGTTGTTCATCTACGCTTATTTTAGACTTCCTGAAACAACAGATAAATCAACGAGAAAAAGAATTGCTATTTTCCCAGTTGTAAAACGTATTATTTCATCTCCACGGGTACTTGCCTTTGGATTGCTGATTGGTGGGATAAATGGTGTGCTATTCAGTTACTATGCCGAAGCTCCCTTTATCTTTATTGACCATTTCAATTTATCACCAGGACTTTATGGATTTCTTGGCATAATTGTGGCGCTTGCCTCTATTATTGGTGCCATGATTTCTAAAAGACTCATCAGCAACTATCAGCCGGAGAAAGTAATTCATCTCGGTTGTTCTGTGATGACTGTCGGCGCTTTATTACTACTAATCGTTAGTTCCTTACCATTGCCTAATATTGTCTTACTAATGGGCATTTTAGTGACCATTTTTATAACGTTATTAGGATCAGGGATTGCTCTACCTAATTGCTTAAGCCTTGCTCTTGTCAACTTTCAGGACGTTATCGGGACAGCTGGCGCAATTTTCAGCTTAGGCTATTACTTACTTGTAAGCTTAATAACATCAGGAATGAGTTTCCTGCACAATGGTTCATTGACGATTATGCCACTATATTTCTTCATCCTATCGATGATACTGTTATTATTCGGAAGAAAGTTTATTGTTTAAAATATTGTAGCGGGAATATATATAATCAATAGCGCTTCCAGTAACGGCCACCCTATATATCTATGAGGGTGGCTGCTTCTTTACTGAAAATAATAATTGACTACTTCTTCAGCAGAATGAAAAATAATATTGCTTTGCGTTTTATAAATAAACTTAGGTGAAGTACAAGCTTTTTCGAGACTTTTTGCGTTCTTTAAAGTATCAGTCATTTGCTCGATTATCTCAGAATAGCCATCAAGATTATTCGAGATTTTCGGCATCATTGTATCGGAAACGTCTAAAACAATGGAAACTTGATCCTCCGCAAAATTATTTAAATTAATAAAAAAGCACTCCTCTAAATCTTTCGAATGCTTGTCTACATTAATAACTGCTTCACTATATTTTGCGATTAATCCAGTAGATGTCACTGTAATTGTAAAGCCTTGTTCGGTTAGTTTTTTATTAATGGCATCTAACAAAGTATTGACTTCAGCATCCATTTTAGGCGTTACCGTTGACTGCATTAAATTGTCACAATTTTGATGAATAGTATCAATTTCTGTCTGCTTATCAACAAGTAATTTAAAGTTTGATATCGAGTACACGCTAAATCTCCCCTTTATTATAAGTTTGACATTAGGGCGTTTTTTTAGTCATCTTTTAGCTATAAATTTTTAAAAGATTGTTGCTGATAAAACATAAAAACAGAGTTAATCTACAAGATGTGTAGAATCCACTCTGTTTTTATGTTTTATATTTCGCATATCGAATATTTAACTAAAGCCCCTATAGTTGAACAGGATAAAGTATGTTATTCATTATTTGGTTTTATTATTGGTTTTCCATCCTTATCCAATAACGGGGTAATTCCTCCCGCATATCCACTCCAACTAAATAAATAATGAACTCCTGTTTCTATATCTACTATTATTCTGTTTCCATTAGCCACACCATTTTCTAAGGATTTCTTCAAATCTCTTCTTTGATCCTTTATTCTTCTCTGAGTCTTTATTAAACATTTTTTCGCCCCCATATTCATTTATATGTTAACGCTATTACTGAATAACCCTTTTTATACTAAGCTCTTATCAGTTGATTATTACAAAAGCAATAAAAGGTAAGCGTTTTCTCGAAAACTACCCATTGTATTAACATATGATACGAAAGCACCTATTAGTTTAAGTACATTTATTCACAAACTTATACTTCTTGTTTCATTTTGGAGGGTGTTAGAGATATACGAAGTTCTAAAAACTGACTGTATTTTTTAGTTTAAGAACCTTTTTATACTTGATATAGCAAGCTATTCTCCAAGGAATTAAATAACAAATAGCAAGTAAGAAAATTAGCACATTGAGTGTAGCTGGTTCGATAGTAGAAATATGTTGTCGAAAATAATAACGTAAAGCAATTATAAGGGCGAAAGTAATTATAAAAGCAGGACTTTTCTTAGCATAAATTAAACCATCATTTCGTATTTCATAATCTGACCATAAAATTAGAGGAATAGAAAAACCCACTCCTAAAAAAATTGCTATAGATAATTGAAGGTATGTGACGTCCCCAGAAGCGTTTAGAAAAAATGAAAATCCTGGTGTTAAAAATAGAAGAGGAAGAATTAATCGCCCTCCTCTGCCTTTGGTTGGTTTGTACATAGAACGGATTCTACGAACTAAAATGAACAATCCAATAATTAGAAACATAGAAGTAGCTGGTATTGCAGTTTGCATAAAAACCTCCCTGAATTATGTTTTAATATATTTATTATTGCATAAATTTCAACAAAGACTATGTTTTTCCTTATACAACTAAACTGCCCCGTTCGCTCAATAAGAAAAGCTACCTTTGAATTCGGTAGCTTGATCTTAAAACTCTTGCACCTCGTCAGTGAAAGAAAGCATAGTATCCCCTAAAAAACTCTAGAGAGATTTAAAATTTTCATCTTTCTCGTATCCTCCAAGGCTTGGTTCTACAACGCTGTCTTTAAACCTTTCCTCACTTGCTCCGTAAATCTTGAAATTCCTTTGCGCTTGCTTCAAAGATACTTCATTGGCTCCACCTTCAAAGTCTGGGTCCTCATTCTGTACGAAATCATCTTCCCAATAGCAAACTTTACATATTTCATAACTGTCTAGTGTTCCTTCTGCAAGAGTCTTATAACCACAACAAGGACAAGTATACTTTCTCATTTGATATTCGCTCCAAACTCATAATCTTACTAATGCTATAATACATTAACAAAAATTAATTTTCTCATCTTTGTTCTACTAGCCTACTGGATTGATTCGTTGTGATTTGAGAATAAATCAGGATATAACAAAAGGCTGTCACAAAGAGCTAATCAGACAGCCTTTCTAAACTTAAAGTTGATGTTTAACCATTGTATAGTAGCTACTTCCAGGCGGATAATCTTTTATTTCACCTACAACCTCATAGCCCCTCGCTTCATAAAACGTACGTGCTTGAAAGTCATATGTAGTTAGCAATGCCTTCGTAGCGCCCATTTGCTTGGCTGTTTCTTCAGCTTTCACCAGTAGTTGTCCACCAATACCTTTTCCACGGTATTCTTCACTAAACCAAAACTTATTGATTTCTACCCATCCCCAATATACCTCAGCAGTGATGCCGCCTATCCATTGCTGTTGATCATCGGTTACGATTAGGTTTAACGGACGAACAGAACCCTTTTGTCTACTCTCTTTATGATACGGTGAATGTTCATCGTTGTACTCTTTAATCTTTGCATTTAAAAACGTAGTAAAGTCATCCTGATTTTCTAATAAAATCTCAACTTGATAATCCATATGAATCCCCCTCGTATATTAGTAGTAAGAGCTCTTTCCGATAGAATTTCCAGTTGATCCGGACAACTGGGGAATCTGTTGGATTTCCTATAGGAGATAG